>CAZKOQ010000065.1:0-2378 GCA_964554425.1 uncultured Pirellulales bacterium
TCAAAAAGGAATTTGCTAGTTTTGTCGGCTTGTATCCGATTGCTGTCCGGCACGGAATGACGGTCGGAGAATTGGCAAGGATGTTTAATGAAGAACGCTGGCTCGCCAATGGAGTTAAGGCAGAGCTTACAGTAATTCCGATGAAGGGCTGGCACCGAAATTTATGGTTCGACCAGACCGGCCTATCTTTTATAAAGCCATCTCCGAATATGCCGAATTTGGAAACAGCGATTGTTTATCCGGGATTATGTCTTTTAGAAGGGACCAATATCTCCGAAGGAAGGGGCACGGATATGCCGTTTAGACAATTCGGTGCGCCGTGGATTGATTCGGAGAAATTGGCTGCACAACTTAACAAGCTGAATTTAGCGGGGATATGTTTTGAGGCGACTTCGTTTATGCCGACGTCTTCAAAACACAAAGGGCAAAAATGTTATGGCGTTAAAATTATCATATCTGACAGAGATTTGCTTGAGCCATTCTGGACCGGAGTTCGGATTGTTAGCGAGATTCACCAGATGTATCCGGATAGTTTTCAGTGGAGGAGTGAACACTTTGACCATTTGTGCGGGACATCTGACATTCGCGAGGCGATAACAAAAGGAGCGCCATTGGAAAAACTAAAGGAGCGGTGGCAAGCAGACCTGCAGGTGTTTTTGCAGGTCAGGGCAAAATACCTTTTGTATTCAGACTGACATGTGCGAAGAGATTGAGTAGTCGTCTATATAAGTAGAGACGCAAAAAGAATCGTTATCTTTTAAGCATAACTGGCAAGCTGGTTATGTCCAAATATCCGGCTCATGCTCCTGGATTCCCGCTTTCGCGGGAATGACACAATGAAGAATTCTGCGTTTCTACTTAGATTTGCTATCTATGGAGCGGAGACATTCTATTGCTAAGGCGACGGGGGAGGGGACTTCTTCGCCACGACTTCTGCGAGATTCGATTTCATCCATTGCTTCAAATAAGGCGATGCAGGCCTGGTCGTAGGTGCAGCCGGTCAACTGGGAAATCAGGCGTGAGCCGCGGTCAACCAGTTTTTTGTTGCTGGGCGATAGCCACGCCATTGCATTGCCGACAACCCTCCCCATACGAGCCATTGTTGCGGTCGAAATGGTGTTGAGTGTGAGCTTGACGGCAAGATGATGCCACAGTTGCAGCGGTGAATCGGGCAGGTCGCAAGAGATATGAAACATTCTTCCTGTCTTCGCGGCGGCTGATGAACCTATAATAATTGAAGTAACAATATTGCAACCAGGATAAAACATATTTGTGGCGACTTCGGTCAAGCGTTCGGCTTCATTTCCAACAGCAACCACAACCAGCGCAGAATCAGGGGCATCGGTGCGAGAAGGGTCGGGTTCGTTACCTATCTGGAATTTGTATATCTCGGCGTTGTCAAGCCGGGGTGTGTCGGCCTGCAATTTAGACGGCGCTTTTAATTGTCTGTATGTGTCGGCAGTCCATTGTAGGCCGCGCGGCTGCCGTCGCAGCAGGTGCTGCCAGGCCTGTTGTGTGGGATGAAAGCAGTCTTTGACAAATGCCCAGGAGCAAGGGGAAAGGTTGTCATCATTTTTGCGAAATGGCGGCACCATAAAGGTAGGCGAGCGCTCGGTAGTGTCGGTCAGCACGTCCAGCAAAAATGAATCTGCGATATAGGTTACCAGGCCGTGCTTGCGATAAATATCTTCTTCAAATTTCACAACGCCAGCCATCGACTCGACATTTGCAGGTGCGGAAAGTTGCGCCAGAAGATGAGCAAACATTTGTGGGTAATCTTGAGGAGAACGAAGATGCAATCCCAGCATTGAACATTGTGAAGGTAACAGGTGCTGCTGCAGGAATTTGGTAAGCGATATTTCAAGCGCGCCTCCAACAACAAGCAATTCGGCGGTAACCGCCTGCATCCTGGTGGAACCGGTGATTGCCATAGGACCTGTTGTAAGGTCGAGCTTGCGGATGTCGGGGTGGTCGATTATTTCGCGGGACCTCTGGACGTGCGTGCAAAGAATTTCAGTGGGATTATTATAGACAAAAAAGACCTTTGCTCCGGCATCGAGTCCCTGCCAGGCGGTGCCGATTACAAAAGGTGTTTCGCCGCCTTCGGTAATAGCGACGACGATGTCACCTGGCTGGATGCCGGTCTGTTTTAACTGGTATCGACCGAAGTCGGGAAAATCCTCGAACCCTTCGACCGATTTAATCAGGGCAAAATCGCCGCCGGCCATAATGCTGAAGGTGCGGTCTTCCATATCCGGTATTTGCGTTGATATATCAGGATAAATTTGCTTCAGTTTCTGCCAGAAGTGTCTCCAGGCGGCCTCAAGCAAAATGCTCAAACGCCCCGTCGCTCCACAGCCGGTAAAATAGATTTGCCT
>CAZKOQ010000065.1:2478-12923 GCA_964554425.1 uncultured Pirellulales bacterium
CAAGCAAAATGCTCAAACGCCCCGTCGCTCCACAGCCGGTAAAATAGATTTGCCTGCCCCTATTTAGAGCATCAATAAAAGAATCGACCAGCTCGGAGAATACATCCTGTTTGAAAACCTTCTCCATCGCCGGCGGGATTTCTTCATCGACCGACTGCAACAGCCGAATTGCAGCAGGTAGATCAAAGCGAGCGGCTTCTGAAAGGGCTTGTGTCTTGGGATGAGAGGACTCCGTAGGCAATTGGCCCAGGCGGAACGCCTTCTCTTCGCTTAAGAACTTTTTGGCCTTTTCAATTGCATTGTTCATAGTTTCCGTCAAACGACGCCGGACTTTCGCTTCGCTACAGCATTGTTTCCGCTCCGCCAACAGACAGCGGATATTTGACACGGCGGGTTCACTGCTCGTAGTTTCCGCCAAAGGCGGGTAAAAGGCAAGCCCAAACTATCACTGAATTGAATCAGGTATATTGCGGGTTCGGCGAGGGAGTAATATAATTCGCTTGAAAATAACATTTACAAATATATTGCGACTCTCTGAGATGGACAAGAGAAATGACATTGCCAAGTAATCACATTGCAAAACTCGCGGCGAAACATAAGCTGCGCGTGGCGGGGCTGATGTCGGGGACATCCGCGGACGGGGCGAGCGCAGCAATTGTCGATATAGCATCAGAAAATGTGCGACTGGCGGCGTTCGATGTGTTTCCGTATCCGCCGCAGCTTCGGCAGGCGATTTTAGAGATGTCTGAACCCAGAACGAGCAGCGTGGATGAAATTTGCCATTATAATTTTGTCCTCGGAGAGGTTTTTGCTGATGTGATAATCAAACTATGCCGTAAAAGCGGAATTACTTTAAGGTCGATTGACCTGATTGGCTCGCATGGTCAGACAATCTATCATAATCCCATCGGCAAATATTACGGCACAAAGAGGATACGCTCGACCTTGCAGATAGGAGAGCCATCTATCGTCGCTCAGAGGACCGGCATCACGACGGTTGGTGATTTTCGGCCACGTGATATGGCAGCCGGCGGCGAAGGCGCTCCTTTAGTGCCTTACGCCGATTATATCTTGTTTCGGCACAGGCGACTGTGTCGGGCTATCCAGAATATCGGAGGGATTGCCAACGTTACGTTCCTGCCGCCGAATTGCAGGGAAGGCGACATCATCGCCTTTGATACCGGGCCGGGGAATATGGTCATTGACCGGATAGTTTCGCTTGTTACGAAAG
The DNA here is from genome assembly GCA_964554425.1 of uncultured Pirellulales bacterium. Classification (GTDB taxonomy): domain Bacteria; phylum Planctomycetota; class Phycisphaerae; order Sedimentisphaerales; family Anaerobacaceae; genus CAYWXK01. The sequence goes on from CAZKOQ010000065.1 coordinate 3,710, forward strand.
GCAAGCGACAGTATGACTGCAATGGGACAATGGCTGCGAGAGGAAAAACAGACAAAAAATTGCTTGCCGAGCTGATGAGACATCCATTTCTGGAGCGACAACCTCCAAAATCAACAGGACGCGAAGAGTTCGGATGGTCATACGCCGACCGGCTCTATAAAAAGGCGATAAAAAGGGGCTTGGAGGTGGCAGATATTGCAGCTACCGCTACGGCCTTTACGGCTGCCAGTATTGCGAACGCATACCGCAGGTTCTTGCCTGCGACGCCTGATGAGGTGATTTTGTGCGGCGGAGGGGCCCATAACAAAACATTGGTAGCGATGCTGGGGGCGGAACTTGGGGAAACTAAAATACTGCTATCAGATGAATTTGGCATCAGTGTCGATGCCAAAGAAGCGGTATCGTTCGCGATTCTGGCGTGGGCGACGATAAAGGGCCTTGCCGGCAATGTGCCGTCTGCGACAGGGGCAGGGCGAGCGGTTATTCTGGGAAAGATAGTGCCGGTATAATGACAAAACGCAAGCGACTTCCAACTACCGAAAAGCGGAATCTGCGAAGCAGAAATATTGACAAGCTTCCAACTCAGGAGATTGTCGATTTAATAAACGCTGAGGATACGCTGGTGCCACGCGCGGCGGCAAAAGAGCGTAAGCGTATTGCGGCAGCGATTGATTTGATTGTGGAGCGGTTTCGAGCGGGCGGGAGGTTATTTTATGTAGGGGCAGGAACAAGCGGCCGCCTGGGTGTTCTGGATGCTTCGGAGTGTCCACCCACCTTTGGTGTTCGGCCTTCGATGGTGCAGGGCATTATTGCAGGCGGTCGTCGGGCGCTGGTGCGAGCAGTGGAAGGGGCAGAGGACTTTGCAAATAATGGCGCAAGGGCTATTGTCAAAAGGCAAGTGAAAAAAACCGATATTGTGGTAGGGCTTGCGGCGTGCGGGATGACTCCTTATGTGCGGGGCGCATTAAAACACGCCAGGCAGATTGGAGCGGCGACTATTTTTATTACCTGTGCACCGGAGGCGGTAGAGAACATCGTCGCAGATATTATCATCAATCCTGTGGTTGGGCCGGAGGTCATTACCGGCTCAACAAGAATGAAAGCGGGAACAGCAACCAAACTTATTCTAAATACGCTTACTACCGGAGCTATGATTAAGCTCGGCAAAGTCTATGGGAATTTAATGGTTGACCTGCGGGCGACCAATGAAAAATTGCGCGACCGCTCTGTGCGGATTGTTATGGAAATTACGCAACTGCGGAAACCTTCGGCGAAAAAATTGCTATTGCGTGCCAAGGGAAAAGTCAAGGCGGCAATTGTAATGCACTTTCGGAAGGTCAATTTGAGCGAGGCCCTGAAGATATTAAATGAGTGCAATCAATCCTTGCGTGAGGCAATAAAGGGGAATATATGACGGCTGGTATTGCCTCACAAGTTTTGGCGGGGACATTGGGTCGGCTGGATATTCTTATCGTTCTTGGGGCGGTCCTGCTCCTGTTTGCCATTTCTTATATTTTCGGCAGAGAAGAAAAAGACACGAAGGATTTTTTCCTTGGCAGGCGGCGGGTGCCGGCAATTGTGGCGTGTCTGTCCTTTGCCGCAACGGAAATAAGCGCCCTAACGATTGTAGGATTTCCAGCGACTGCTTACGAAGAGAATTGGGAGTATGTTCAGTTTTTTATCGGTTCTGCGGCGGCAAGGATTTTAGTGGCATTTTTGTTTATTCCCGTCTTTTACAAGTATGACTGCACAAGCATCTATGAGTTTTTGCGCCACCGCTTCGGGCCGCAGACCCAATATGCCGGCTCGATATTCTTTTTTGTAACACGGCTGATTGCTTCGGGGGTGAGATTGTATGCGGCCTGTCTTGGCGTATCCATAATTATGGGGTGGAATCTTGTGCAGACGCTCTTGATGTTCACGATAGTTAGTATCGTGATTATTGCCTTCGGAGGCATCAAGGCGGCGGTGTGGGCGGGTGCGTATCAGGCGATAAGTTTCGTTGTGGCGGGGGCTGCTTTACTTATCTATCTTTTAATTCAAGTCCGGGGCGGGCTGAGCACTGCCATACAGGTCGCCGGTGACGCCGGGCGGCTGAGTTTTTTCAGGTTTGATTTCAATCTCAACGACCCGACAATCTTCTGGGCGGGAAGTATAAATGCTTTTTTTACGGGCTTGGCCGCATTCGGCACAGACCAGGAAATGGTGCAGCGGCTCTTGACAGTCAAAACTCGCAAAACAAGTCAAAAAACGCTCATATCTACGATTGTAACGGTGATTCCAATAATGTCACTGTATCTTGCAATAGGGACACTCCTCTTTGTGTTTTATCAGCAGTATCCTGCTGTTGTGAAGCCGGACCAGGCCAAGGATGTTCTCTCGCATTTTGTGGCAAATTCGCTGCCTGTTGGCCTGAAAGGGCTGGTGCTGGCGGCAATTATTATGGCGAGCATTGATTCGCCGTTAAGCTCACTGTCCGCCTCGTTTGTTACAGATATTTACAGGCCGCTTATAAAAAAGGCGGGAAGCGAAAAGCATTACTTACTTGTTTCACGAGCAAGTGTGGTGGTGTTTGGATTAATTCTGGGTGTGATTGCGCTGGCGTGTCAGCCGGTGAAGAACATCCTCTGGTTTGCCTTCAAGATATTCTCAGTAACCGGCGGGGCTATGCTGGGGGTTTATCTATTGGGGCTGCTTACGAAGCGAAAGGCAAATTGGGCAAACGTCGTCGCTATGATTGTCAGCACTATCTTCGCAGCGGTTCTGCTATTATTATCAAATTTTAAGCTGATAAATCTGGCCTGGAGCTGGATAATCGTTATCGGCACAGGGACAACATTTATTGTGGGGTATGTTCTGGGACCGGCAAACGGGAGTCTCTTAACTCATAAGAAATAGCCAGCTACAGACGGTCGTATTTGGTGCCGAGCTGGTAACTCTCGACGCGGATGGTCTGGTTGTCTCGGTGGGAAAAGCAGACAACGGCATCATCAAAGAAATAAATATACTGAGAGTGAGAAGGCGGACTCTGCTTGTCATTTTAGGTCTCCTAATAGAAAATGCAGAACTTCGAATTGCTATAAAAAAACCCCTTTGTTACTATTTCAAGCTGCTACAATCAATGTCAACAGTCACTCGATTATTTCAGCCAAACCGTCCTCTATCATCAGAAAAAAATGGTGAAGAACTTATGGAGGTGAAAAAAGTGAACTTTGGCTTATTAAATTATAAGACGATGTTCGAGTGCAGAGGAAGAATTTACCAAATCTGGGGTGGAAGCGAATTCAGGGCTTCATTAGTGCACGCTCGACACAAAGTACCAGATGCACCGCATCAAGGTATTCTTTTGTCAGTGAGCTTGCTCGGCTCATTGAAAAGCAAAACCATGTCGATGTCCGACATCAGTTCCTGCTGATTGATGCGCTCATTGCGAAGGTGTCTTCTGTGGCCTTCCGCCTCGGTTTCGCCCAATTGGGCGTGTGCCTCAGGTTCGCTGCCGAGCGTCCAGACGTTCGCAACCGTCTGGTCTACGAAATTACCTGCCTTTAGCACATATCCACAGCCGCCGAGGCAGAAAACCAAGGCACACAAAATAATACCGCTAATCACGCTACATACGTAAATAGGATTGTTTTTCATTATTTCTCCTTATTTTAAGCCCGGCAAACGGACATCAGTTATCGGACAATTTCTCACCGGCCACACAGTTCTTCTAGCGCAGCACAGTTCACATTTTAACTATATTATAGCAGTCACCGAACCCGTTGTCAATGCCAAAAAAGGTCTCTGGAGATTGAATTCCTCTCCTAAAATATGCTTCTCTCAAGATGAAAATGCTTATTATAGGGCATTCATAGAAAACTTTCCGCGAGGGGATGGCCATTTCTTCTGAAACGACCGTGTTTGTTTGTCGATAATACCGTGTGCAGGGGAGAATTGATACTGCCTTGTTTATGGGGGTTTTGAATCGGGGGTCATAAAAAGGATTCAGAGTGGCTTTTTGCAACCAGGACACAAGGACACGAATCCGCCTTTAGTGGACAAACTTGCTGTGTGACTTCGTGCCTTTGTGACGGTTCCACCTGAATTCGGATTGCTGCAAGGAGAGCAGGCAGAAAATCAGGCATAACGGATAGCGAAGTCAAGTATGCTGCCTAATATGGGGGTAAAAAGTATGGCCGCACAAAAGCGTTTTCAAACACAAGAACTTATGCTTGTGGCAATCTTACTGTTTGCGTTGGGCTTTAACACGCAACTACAGGCCCAGCCGACAGAGCCAAATCAACCCAAGGATTTTTTTGAGATGTCAATCGAGGAGCTGATGGAGGTGCCGGTTGTCGTTTCGGTATCACGACAACCTCAGAAATTAGGAGAGTTGTCAGCACCGGTGAGTGTGATTACTGCTGAGGACATCCATTACAGCGGCTTGACCAGCATCCCGGAGATTCTGCAGTTTGCACCCGGGGTGGATGTGATTAGACTGAGTCGCGAGAGATACGCCGTAGGCGTCCGAGGGCTACACGATTTGATATCAGATCGGACGCTCACACTTATCAACGGTCGTTCTGCCGAGAGTCCCCTCTTTGGCGGTTCGGAATTCTATCGGTACCCCGTGCTGCTCGAAGATATAGAACGTATTGAAGTAGTAAGGGGGCCTGGCGGCGCCGCCTGGGGCGCGAATGCCTTCACTGGCGTGATCAACATCATAACCAAGAAACCCGAAGACGTCCTTGGCGGCTTCGTCTCAACAAATATTGATGAGTTTGGCGACAGCTATACTCACCTGCGCTATGCTGAAAAGAAAGGCAAATGGAGCTGGCGAACATCTGTCGGCTATAGTGACTACGAAAGCTCTGACGAAGCTGGCGCCGGGCGATACGTATCCGGCAATCAAACTCTCACCGGAAATCCTCTGCTTGGTATGGGCTTCAACAATTTCTCTGCGAGAGATTATTACCGCGAGTTCCAACTTGGCAGCGAGGCATTCTACAACTACTCCGAGAACACTATTATCTCCTTCGGAACCGATTATTCCCATAATGTCTTAGGGAGTTATGAGTTCCTTGGGTATTATCCGAGTGGAAACGGCTGGCATGAGACAGTCCGGTCATACGCAAAGTTGGACCATCGGTTCGATGACGGCAGCAGCGGCTATCTACAATGGTCCGGCAATTTCGGCAATTCGTGGGTGCCGTGCCTTATGAAGTGGTTCACTATGCAGAACGATATCGAGGGGCAGTACAACTTCAAAGTTGGAAACTCTCACGATGTTTCCGTCGGGGGCAACTTTCGATTTATTCGCATTTCTACGGAGGCGTCAAATCCAAGCCATCTGATGTATTCGGGCGAGCCATACAACGAACAGTTGGCCGGAATGTTCCTGATTGACCGCTGGCAAGCCACCGACCGTCTGACCTTTGAGAGCCAGATTCGCGGCGACTGGTACTCGGAAACCCAGACAGACTGGTCCACCCGCCTGAGCGCTCTTTACGCACTGGACGACCCGAAAGACCATACGCTTAGATTCAGCTTTGCCAAGGCATATCGCTCACCGCTGGCAAACTTGCGAGAGACGAGCACGAATCGCCTCTCTCTGGCGAGTATGGGTTTCCCGGGCTTCTGGGCGATTAACGCCATGAAGCCGAGCGACCTGGAGAACGAAGAAACGTGGGCGCTCGAGGCCGGATATACAGGCAAACTAACCGACAACCTCACCCTCCGCGCCGATACCTATTACCAGCGTTTCGCCAAGCTGATTGGATACCGCATTATCCCCGACACATTACCACTGGGCAGATCATTCTACCAGCCGGACAACATCGACGGCGCCGATTCCTGGGGCACTGAGGTGGAGCTGGCGCTGGAGCGTAAGAACGTCAGACTTTCGGCCTGGTATGCCTACAATGATTTTCAGGAGGACACGTCTGGCCAGATGATTCGCAGCTACGCTCCCGCCCAGCACAAGGTCGGATTAACCGGACGGTTGTTCCTGGATGACGGTTGGACGCTCAATGCAAACTATAGATACACGGGCACCACCCCTGTGGTCGGCGACACCACGATCTTTAATGTCGGCACATCACACCGTCTCGACCTGGGTCTGGCAAAAGGGTTCGCCAAAGGCAAAGGCGAATTTATGATTGGCGTAAGTGACTTCTTAAACAAAACAAATGGTCCCAATTTTGCGATAGGTCAATTAACTGCCCATGACGTGCCGGGGCGGATGTTCTTCGCCAGGATGCAATTAAGGTTCTGAGTATGAATTGGAGAGAAATCGTATTTGTTAAGGAAGTATTCTTTTCTATAAGTGCCGGGAAATGAAAATTAGAGCTTACATCTTTGTAATTTTAGTTCTGGTCTTATTCGTGGGGCCACAAGTTCAGTCTGATTCTACAGTCAGCCGTGAATATCAAATCAAGGCGGCATTTCTCTATAACTTTATCAAATTCGTCGAATGGCCCAAAGAAAAGGTCGCCGACGCCAACGAGCCGATGATTATCGGCATCATCGGGCAAGACCCTTTCCAAAACGCTTTTGAACCGCTTGAAACAAAGGACGCAAAAAACAAGAAGGTTGTCATAAAGCGGTTCAAATCCTGGGAAGAACTCAAGAAGTCCGGCGAAAAAGACAAATCCTCGCTGGAGCGTCAAGTCAAGGCCATACAAAAGTGCCACCTGTTATTTATTTGCCCCTCTGAAGAAAAAAACCTAAAAGAGGTCTTAAATTTAGTCAAAGGCCACAGCATCCTGACGGTCGGCGAGACCAAAGGATTTCTTGAAGCCGGCGGAATCATAAACTTCGTTATGGAGGAAAAGAAGGTCCGTTTTGAGATTAATGTTACTACCGCCAAAAAATCCAAACTTGAAGTCAGGTCTCAGCTTTTGAGATTGGCAAAAAAAGTGGTGTCCGAAGAGAATACAGGAGGGAACAAAAATGGCTGAGACAAAATTACAACAAGGACGCCGGAAACTAAAGGAATCGATAACGTTAGCTGTGCAAAATCTGTCAATAAAGCGTAAGCTGATATTCATCACAATGCTGACGTGTATCGGAGCACTGCTATCGGCAGGGGTAGTATTTATCTTATGGGAATGGACTACTATTAGGCAAACTATGGCGCAAAACCTGTCAACGCAGGCAGAAATGATAGCAGATAACTGTAAGGCAGCCGTGGCTTTCCAGGACGCCAAAGACACCACGGAGACACTGCGGGCACTTCACGTGGAACCTTCTATCGTCTTTGGCGGTGTCTATACCAAAGATGCCAAGCTATTCGCAACCTATTATTGCGGTTACGCCGACCTAAAAGTTCTGCCATCTAAATTTCAGGAAAGCGGCTCCAGTTTCAGCGACGGTTTTTTAACTGTATTCAAACCCATTGTTCTCGACGGAGACATAATTGGAACGGTCTGCCTGCGTTCTGATTTGAATCCTATGTATGTAATGCTAAGACGTAACACGCTAATCGTCATTGGTGTTCTATTGTTTGCCTCCTTTGTGGCCTATCTGGTATCAACGAAACTTCAAGAGGTTATTTCCGGGCCAATTCTGGGCCTGGCTGACGTTGCAAAAGATATCTCAGAAAAAAAGGACTATTCTACTCGAGCTCTAAAATGCAGTAACGACGAAGTGGGTTTGCTTATCGATGCATTCAACGATATGTTGGAGCAAATCCAACAGCGCGATTTTGAATTAGTCGAAGCCAAAGGAAAACTGGAGGTAAGAGTCAAGGAGCGCACCGCTGAGCTGAGCACCGCCAATGAACATCTGAAGCGAGAAATTGTAGTCCGTAAGAGGGCCGAAAAAAGACAGGCCGAACTTATCCAAGAAGTGGAAAGCGTTAATCGGGAACTAAAGGATTTTGCGTATATAGCTTCGCACGATTTGAAGGCGCCGCTTCGCGGCATCAAGACCCTGGCGGAATGGTTATCCACCGATTATTCAGATAAGCTCGGGGAGCAGGGCAAGGAGCAAATGGGTCTGCTTTTAAGGCGAGTGGAACGGATGCACAACCTGATTGAAGGGATCCTGCAATACTCAAGGATTGGGCGGGTGAAAGAAAATCGCGACACCGTTAATTTCAATAAGGTTGTCGCGGATGTTATCGATATGGTCGCTCCGCCGGCAAACATATCAGTAACGGTCGAAAATGAACTGCCAACAATTGAATGTGACCCGACACGCATTACACAGGTCTTCCAGAACTTAATTAGTAATGCCGTCAAATATATGGACAAGCCGCAGGGTCAAATCAGAATCGGGTGCGTCGAAGAAAACGGATTCTGGAAGTTTAGCGTCGCCGACAACGGCCCCGGCATCGAAGAAAAATATTTCGAGAAAATTTTTCAAATATTCCAGACATTGGCGCCGCGGGACAGTATCGAGAGCACAGGTATCGGTCTTACCGTCGCAAAAAAAATCGTGGAACTCTACGGCGGCAAGATTTGGGTGGAGTCGAAAGTGGGTGAAGGGAGCACGTTTTTCTTTACATTACCAAAACAAGAAATGGAGGTAAAAAATGAGAACCTTGAAGTCAGTGTTGTTAGTTGAAGATGATGACGTTGATGCAATGACGGTAAAAAGGGCGTTTAGCGACCTGAAGATTACAAATCCCCTTGTTCGCAAACTCAATGGAGAAGAGGCACTGGATTACTTAAGAAACGAGGCCAATCCGCTGCCTTGTGTAATACTTCTCGACTTGAACATGCCGAAAATGAACGGAATAGAGTTTCTGAAAATCGCTAAGGCCGACGATGGATTAAGAAGGATTCCCGTGATTGTGTTAACGACATCCAAGAGCGATGAGGACAGGGTCGAGAGCTTCGGGTTGAGCGTCGCCGGCTATATGATAAAACCGACCGACTATAAGAAGTTTGTAGATACTATAAGGATAATCGACCTGTATTGGACAATAAGCGAATTACCCAACGGCTCAGATTGGGCAAGAGATGCAAAACCCGAAGTCAGCGCAGTCGGCCAAATATGACCAAGCGAGCACATAACAGGCAAGGTCGGCGTTAAAAAGTTTTGAGATTGAATATCCGTTAAGTTTTGTTTTCGACGGTCAATTCAAATTTGGGGGCGACGTAGTTATAAAAGTGAGAACATTAATATTAAGCGTTGTGATTTTGTTGTGCGTGGCTGGCAGACAGCGTATCGTTCGGGGGGCCGGAATTTTACAGTTTGCCTGTCCTGGTTGAGGACATTGAAAGAA
>CAZKOQ010000066.1:0-6168 GCA_964554425.1 uncultured Pirellulales bacterium
CTTACAAATAAAGCACTTATAATTACTAACGCCATCGAATCGGTCAGTTTGAGTAACTATAAACTATTAACTCAATTCCAATCCGACCTCATCGGCAAGTTTCCGCACCGCTGCAATCGCTTTGGAGAACAGCTTTGGCCCCGTTGAGCCGCCGAACTGACCGCCGGACTGCAGGTGCGGCTCCATCGTAAGGCAGCCATCATAATTCATCGCCGCAAGCTCACTAAGTAACTCCTTTATCTGGCCATCGCCTTCGCCGGGTATGCTGCCAATATCTTTCGCCCCGATCTTCCAATCCTTGATGTGGACGTGGACGATGTATGGCTTCATCAACGGCCAGCAGCTTTCCACGTTATTTGTAATCCCCTCCGCCCACACAAAATTAGCAGGGTCGTAGGCCAGCCGCAGCTTTGGCGAGTTAACGGTCTTTACAAGGTCAACGCAGTTCTTGGCGCTATGGCCATAAATGTTGGCCTCATTTTCGTGAACCATTGTAACATCGACGCCCTTTAGCGCCTCAACCTTGGCGGCCATCCTCTCGCAAACAAGCTCGCGGTAGCCATCGATGTTTTTGCCCTGCGGGGCATAGTAGCTAAACATCCGAATAAACGGCGACTCGAACAGCAATGCTATGTCCACCGCATGCCTGAATTTATCTAAGTGCGGCTGGAACGGCTCATCGAGACGCACCTTGCCTATCGGCGAGCCGATGGCGCTAACCTTTAGATTATAGTCCTGTATCATTTTTCTTGCATCGTTAAGCTCATTTCGGGTGAGGTCCATAATATTTTTTTTGTCGATAAATCGCGGCTCGATGAAACCGACCTTTTCCCTAAATAAATACTTAACCTGCCCCAAAAAATCGTCCGTTACCTCATCCGCAAATGCGCTCAGCTTTGCCATTTTCTTTACTCCAAAAAATGTGTCGTCCGCCGAAGGTGGATTCCACAATTTTGCATTTTTAACCTTACATTTTTAATTCTTTTTATAGCTCACCGCCGGCTCCGGCAGCTTGCGTTTGATTTCATTTAGCCGATAGCCAAAGCCCGGCCCGCTCAATGTAGATAGGTCAACCTGCCCGTTACGGCGTCGATAAAGCCCCGGATGAACCGCCTCTTCCGGAGCCGAGGCCGCAGGATAAAACTGCATTGCATTGGTCTCAACACCCATAATTGTCCCTGCGTGCGCCGCTAAGCGAACGTGCGGAATCTGCGCCAGCATCGGATTTGTCAAATCCTGCACCATTAGCGTCATTCCGTGTGCCTTGGCCCAGCATAAGCTAAGTATCGCGCCGGTTTGCGTCTTGCAGGTCTTTAGCGCCACTCCGCTCCAGCCCAATTTTCGCCCAAGCCGGACCAATTTCCAATCGTGGGCGCTTTCATCCATAAAGAGCGGCTTGCGCGCCGAGACGCTGTGGACATCAACTTGATTTTTCTCTAAGTCGTATGGAAACGGCTGTTCCACATATAAAATCATCTGGTAAATGCGCGGGTGCTCAATCATCAGCCGGTCAAGAATGTCGTTGACGTAGGCAGGGTCGGAAACAGTGCAGTTAAAATCGCTAGAGAGCCACAGGACATCGTTCTCGAGCGCAATCTTACCAACCGCAACCAGCCGCTTGTAATCCCACGAGGCATCATCGCCGCGCAGCTTCACTTTCAGGCACTTCAGGCCATCACGTTTAATCCAGTCCGGCAACAAAACCGGATAGCCGTCATTCGGTTCTGCTCCGGTCAATTCAGATGCATCCAGCAAATCTTTTCCACCGACAAGATGCCAGGCAGGTAGAGCGCGGGGCGGCGGAAAGACCAGAAAATCAGAAGGGTATTTTCCGACATAAGAGAGCTTAAATCCCTCGGCTGGTGTAAGAAAGTTGGAGAGGTCACGATTCATATATTTTTTGTTGTATGTGGAATATACATCCACACCCAGAAGCCGACCGTAGGCATCGTGCAAGGCGACATCAAACGCCGAGCAGCACACCAAAGCCGCCAGATACGGCATCGGCTCTCGCTTGCCTCGCTGGCTATTGAGATTGTTCAAAAGGCCGGGCAGGACTGATTCAATAAAGTCGCTGCCTAATTCAATGGGATGTCCCCACCGTTCAAACTTGGCCCAGCCGTCGGCGAGCTGACGCGAGAAAAGCTGCATCGCGTCACACCTTTCCTGATAAGGCAAGTTGGCCGGCCAGGCCCACTGCACGCTCAGCGGCGTCTCCCCCCAGCCCTGTGCCTTTTGCCCCCGTCTATCGGCAACCGTTACACAGCCACGCGCGCATATAACGCTCGTCAGCGTCTCAGGCCCAAACTTCAGCGGCACCCTCGTCTGGACAGTGATAAAATACAAATCGACCGCTACCGGACTTATATCAGTTTCCATAACCAACCTTCTGTCTTAACCGTGTAAATTCTCAACTTTCACAAAAGCATTGTCAATCCAAACTTTCCTGCAACGGCATCTCCAACTGTTTTTTGCACAAGGAAATCGGTAATAAGTCCTGCTCTCGCTATAACATACAGAACCTAAAAAAAGAGGTCTTTTGGGGTTGCTTTATTGACCCAGACCTTTATAATTTATGTTTTTGCAGAGAGCGGTTTTCTGTAGCAAAGGAGTGGACTTGTAAACGGCTGAACGTAATATCCTTACAGTAGTGCAAAAGTTTTATAGAAAGGAGTGCAGGTATGAAACTCGACCGAAAACTAAAAATGGGAATGGTCGGCGGCGGACCGGGCGCCTTCATCGGCGAGGTCCATCGCAAAGCATCCCGGATGGACGGGCAAATCGAGCTGGTAGCAGGGGCATTCGATATCGACCCGGACAAATCCAGACAAATGGGTAAGCAGCTTTACCTCGACCCAAAACGAGTGTATGGCACTTACAAAGAAATGATTGATGGCGAGCGTAAGCTGCCGGCGGGCGAAAGAATTGATTTTGTCGCCGTCACCACGCCGAACAACTGGCACTTCCCAATCGCCCGCGACTTCCTCAAGGCCGGCTTCAACGTAATGTGCGAAAAGCCAATGACGCTTAACGTCCAGGAAGCAAAAGCCCTCAACAAGCTCGTTAAAAGTTCAGGCCTGGTTTTTGGACTTATGCACAATTACACCGGCTACCCAATGGTCAAGTTAGCCAGAGATATGGTTCGCCAGGGCGACATCGGCAACATTCGCAAGATACGCGTTCAGTATCCGCAGGGCTGGCTGGCCACCCCGCTGGAGAGGACAGGTCAGATGCAGGCTGCTTGGCGAACAGACCCGAAGCAAAGCGGCGGCGCCGGCTGCATGGGTGACATCGGCACTCACGCCGAGAACCTCTCGGAATACATCACCGGACTTAAAATCACTCACATCTGCGCAGACCTGACGATTTTCGTAAAGGGCCGGCTGCTGGATGATGATGGCAACTGCCTGCTTCGGTTTAACAATGGCGCCCGTGGAATCCTGCACGCCAGTCAGGTAAGCATAGGCGAGGAGAACAATCTTGCAATATGGGTTCATGGCGAAAAGAAGAGCTTGGAGTGGCACCAGGAGCACCCCAATTATCTGTATGTATATGAGGCAGATGGCCCGCTGCAGGTCTGGCGTCGCGGAAATGGCTACGTCGGGGCAAAAAGCCCTGCCGCCGCCCGCGCCACACGGCTGCCGTCCGGCCACCCGGAGGCATTCCTTGAGGCCTTTGCAAACAACTACTGCAACTTTGCCGATACCCTGCGGGCACATCTGGAAGGTCGTCAACCCGATGAGCTAATGACCGACTTCCCGGATGTCGATGACGGGCTGCGCGGAATGTTGTTTATCCAGACCGTCCTTGCCAGCACCAAGAGCAAACAAAAGTGGACGCCATTCAAAAAATAAACGTTTAGCATGGAGCGTATAGCGGGTAGAAACTGAACGCTAAACGCTACACGCTATTACTTGAGGATAGCTATTTATGTCACAAGAAAAAATTAACCGCCGGCAGTTTCTGAAAAAGTCAGGAGAGGCAGCCACAGGTGTGGTGGCTTTCCCTTACATAGTCCGTTCGGCAGCCCTGGGCAAAGAAGCTAATGCCGCAAGCAATCGCATCGTAATGGGATGCATCGGCGTAGGCAACCAGGGCACCGGCAATATGCGGGCGTTTCTGGGACAAAAAGATGTGCAGGTCGCTGCCGTCTGTGATGTGGTCGAAGAGCGGCGACAGAAAGCCAAGAGTATCGTTGACCAGCATTATGGTAACAAGGATTGTTTCGCCTACAACGACTTTCGCGATGTGCTTGCCCGCAACGACATCGATGCAGTCGTAATCACCACGCAGGACCACTGGCACGCGGTAATTGCAACAGCGGCGGCTCGCGCAGGAAAAGATATGTATTGCGAAAAACCGCTTGGCGTCTGCGTGACCGAAGGCCAGGCAATACGCGATACGGTGCGAAGGTATAGCCGCATCTTCCAGACCGGAACCCAGCAGCGTTCAGACCGCAAATTCCGTTTCGCCTGCGAGCTGGCGCTCAATGGCTATGTCGGCAAAATCCACACCGTCAAGGTCGGCGCACCCGGGCCTGAGTATAAACGGACGTATCTTAAGCCACCTACCGAGGAGCCGATTCCGCCGGGATTTGATTACAATATGTATGTCGGGCCTGCTCCAATGAGACCCTACAATGGTGGCCGACTGGCCTGGCCCGACTGGTATCTAATATGGGATTACTCCGCCGGCTTTATCGTCAACTGGGGCGTCCATCACTTGGACATCGCCAACTGGGGCTGTCCCGCCGTCGCCGGCGAGCCGTTCGAGCTTGAATTTAAGGGCAGTTACCGCAACGACGGCCTGACCGACAATATCAACGATTGGCAAGGCCAGTTTTCTTACGCAAGCGGCCTGAAAATGACCTACTCAGACGTCGGCAACCCGAACAAAATCGGCTGCACATTCGAGGGTGACAAGGGCTGGGTCTATGTTGACAGGGCGGGAATCTGGGCAGAGCCGAAAGCGCTGCTGGATGTGAAACTCAAGCCGGATGAAACTCGCCTCCACGAATCCAACAGTCACCACGGCGATTTCGTGCAGTGCGTTCGCACCCGCCGCGACCCGGTGTCGCCGGTCGAAGCAGGCCATAAGGCGTCATATCTGGGCTTAATTGCCGAGATTGCGATTCGTCTGAAACGAAAGCTCAAATGGGACCCGGCTACAGAGAAATTTGCCAACGATGATGAGGCCAACCGTATGCTGGCCCGGCCGATGCGGGCGCCGTGGCACTTGTAGGAAGTAATTCGGCCTCGGAAAATTAAGGAGAATATAGCAAATAATCATCATAACTATCAGGAGTATCAAAATGAAAGACCAACAAAACAATCACTTTGATTTTATGGACCGGCGTGGCTTTATCAAAACCATTGCGGGGGCAGCGGTGGCCGCCAGTGCGTTTAGGACCGGCGCTTCCGTCAGGGCCCAGGAATCTACTCCAGCTCGTAAACAGGGCGTGCTGAAGCTCGGCAGCCAGGATGGCCGAATACCGGGCGGCAGCTTGCAGGAAAAGGTTGCAAAGTTGGAGAAATGGGGCGGCACAGGGCTCGAAGTAAATGGTGGCGGGCTGGCCGGCAGAGTAAAAGGCATAAAAGATGCAATCAAGGGCACAAACGTCAAGATAAGCGCGATATGTGCCGGCTACTCAAGCGCTCCCATCTCTCACGACAGCACAGAACGCGAAAAGGCAGTCAGCACCATTAAAGAAATCCTTACGGCAGCAGGCGAGCTCGAATCAACAGGGCTGATAGTCGTCCCCGCCTTTAACAATCAAACGACACTGGGCAACAAGGAAGGTCGCAAGATTTTAGTCGATATGCTGCCGGACCTCGGCGAGCACGCAGTAAAATGCGGCACGCGGATTTTGCTTGAGCCGCTCAATCGTGGCGAGGCCTTCTTCCTGCGGCAGTTGGCGGATGCTGCGGCAATCTGCCGCGACGTAAAGCATCTCGGCGTCTGTCTGATGGGTGATTTCTACCATATGAATATCGAAGAGACAAGCGACTGGGGAGCGTTCCTGTCGGCAGGCAAATATCTGCACCACGTCCATCTGGCAAGTGCAAAACGAAATCTCCCCGGTCAGGATGAGCGGAGCTTCGTGGACGGTTTCCGCGGCCTGAAAATGATTGGCTATCAGGATTATTGCAGCTTGGAATGCGGCTGTAA
>CAZKOQ010000066.1:6268-12868 GCA_964554425.1 uncultured Pirellulales bacterium
ATTCATGAACAAGAAATCCAATAAAAAGACCGGTGATGTTTCTCGTAGAGACTTCATCAAGACATCCGCTGCGGCAGTGTCGCTGGCGGCTATGGGAGTGGCGACTAACCGCATCTTTGCCGCCGGCTCCGACAAAATCCGCGTAGCGCTGCTGGGCTGCGGCGGCCGTGGTAAAGGAGCTCTAAACGACTGCCTCGCTGCCGGAAAGCATTTAAACCTCAATATGGAGGTTGTGGCAACAGCCGATTGGTTCAAGGGCAGGGCCGACGACGCCGGCAAGAACAACAATGTCCCGCCGGAGCGATGTTTCAGCGGCGGCGACTGCTACAAGAAGCTGCTCGAGACAGATATTAATGTCGTGGTAACGGCGACGCCGCCCGCCTTCCGCCCGGTCCATTTCGAGGCAGCCATTAAAGCGGGCAAGCACGTCTTTATGGAAAAGCCCGTTGCCGTTGACCCGCCGGGCGCACGAAGGATTATCGCCGCAGGCGAGCTGGCAAAGCAGAAAAAGCTTTCGGTTGTGGCCGGCACTCAGCGCAGACATCAAAGTAACTACCGCAAAAACGCATACTTAGTCGAGCACGGCGCTATCGGCAAAATCGTCGGCGGCTGTATATGGTGGTGCGGCGGCGCTCTGTGGTTCCAGAAACGCAAAGAAAACGAAAGCGACGCCGACTATATGGTGCGCAACTGGGTCAGCTTTACCGAGATGTCCGGCGACCACATCGTCGAGCAGCACGTCCACAACATAGACGTCGCCAACTGGTTCATCGGCCATCCGCCCACCAATGCCCTCGGCTTTGGAGGCCGCGCCCGCAGAAAAACCGGCAACCAGTTCGATTTCTTCAGCATTGACTACGATTACGGCGATGGCTGCCGTATCCACAGTATGTGCCGGCAGATTAACGGCACCGACGGCGGTGTCAGAGAATTCTTCGTAGGCACAGAAGGACAGACCTGGGGTGACGGCGGCCTCGTGTCAAACAAAAATATTAGCGCACCTGATTTCCCGGAGCAGGGCGGAGCCTATGTCCAGGAGCACGTTGACCTCCTCGACAGCATCATTAAGAATAAGCCCATCAATGAAGCCAGAAACGTCGCCGAATCGACTCTGACTGCGATTATGGGCCGAATCGCCACTTATACAGGCAAATTAGTCAGGTGGTCGGACCTCACCGAAAAGCAGGACTCTCAATGGTATAACCTTACCCTCAAGCCGGCTGCCGATGATTTCGAGAAGGGCGAGGTGAAAGCTCCGCAAGACGACGTCGTGGCGGTTCCCGGCAAAGATTAAAATAAGTTTCACTGTATCCGGTTTTGAATCCGCAGGACATCTGCAATCAACAAAAAAAGTCGCGCCGTTACGGGCGCGACTTTTTTATCTTGTCTCCCAGTCAAGGGGCTATTGCTCTAATAATGCTCAAGTGGTAGATGTCATTTTGAATATACGCCTCAAATCCTCTACAAAAACCTTAAAACCTGCATTTTGCTGACCTAATGACTTCAGGTCTGTAATATTATCAACAATCTTTTCGGCATATTCTGCTCCACCAAGCAAAGTGTTCACATTCGACTCTTTCAATGCTTGATTGAGCACTTTTTTGTAATAATCTTTTTTTTTGCATTCATAAGCAGGCAAATCTGGTGCCTTATCAAGCCCAACGCCTTTTTTGAAGGCCTTTTGATCAAAGAGATACCATCGCTCTATATGTGGATCAGGAACGGCATATATCACTCTTTCATTAAAAGGATGATTGCTCTTTATGCATTTTTTCAATTGTTCGACCCGCCTTTTGTGTCCATAGCGGTTCCCATCAATCGCCACGACTAAAAAACCTATATCGGTACCGGTTGCCCCCACTCTTCTTGTGTCTTTCATAAAATTTCTAAACTCTATTATGACTTTGGAACCACCATGAGATGAGCGAATATCATGAATTAAACTATCAGTATCTATCGATTCCTCCCTTGCGACCCGTTTTACGAGTGCGGTAATGAAACCCTCCTGAGCACGATCCTCAAGAAAATAAAGGATTCGTATCTTATCCACCGAAGTCACCCCGTACGATTCTGTCTTCTAATGCACGTTCGATGTCCATCCGGCGGTAAAGTGGCCCAAGACTCGAAAAAGGTTCAATTGTTGTCTGATGTTTCTCTTTCCTGCAAACAAAAAGCTCTCTGTTTTCAAAATACCCAGGCAAGATAGGAGAGTGTGTTGTAATAATTATTTGCTTTCCATAAAATTGAGCAGCATTCTTTAGCACGTCGCTTATTATCTTGAGCCTGACCGGATGAACGCCATTTTCCGGTTCTTCAAAGGCTACCATCGTAGCCGGATTTTGAGGATGGATTGCACATAAAAGACCGATGAGACGTAATGTCCCTTCAGAAATTAGCCGTGCAGAGAAAGGGATACCATTTTCGAAAAGGCGCAATCCAACTCGGCCTTCCTTGAGAAGCTCGACTTCAATACTCGCATCTGTTGGCAGAACACGTTTCAAGGAAAGATTAAGACTTTCAAAATCCTTATTGTGTTTGTGCTTGAGTGTATTTAAGAAAGCAGCAAGGTTTTCACCTCTTGGGCCAAGGCTTTCAATCTCCGCGAGCGGGACTTCCTCTCTCATTAGAGTTTTTGGTTCAAGGTAATAAGTGTACCAGTTAGCGAGTTCCATTCGAAAAGCAGTAATATGAGGATAGTGTGGCTCATAAAGTGCCGTTGAAACAATAGTGTGGTCTAACCCTATTTTGTGATAGATAGGATGTCCCTGTCCTTCCATACGAAGGTGAATTTGATCCCTTTCACGTTCAAGAAATGGGTTCCGCGTTTTCTTTTCTTTACCGTTGCGGCTGATAGCACATAGTCGCTCATCCATTACTCTCAGGTAGCCGGTATCAGGCATCGCCTCAACCGTAAGACGATACCGCAACAGATGCTCCGTGATGATTTTCTTTGGAGGGCTTGAAGCATCGATACCCTTTCTTTTTGCCTGAACCATTTCCTCGACTTTTGTTCTTGTCGTAGGAGAGATTTCTACATCAACCTCAATAGTAAACCGAATGGTTTTTTGATTGAGAAGACCTTCATATCCTTCATTGCCATAATAAAAACTTTCCAATGGAAGCCCGCGATGACCTTCAAACGCCTCTTTGAGGTTTTTCTGGCTCACAGCTCGCGAAAGAAAATATAGAGCATCGAGAAAGTTACTTTTACCCGCTGCGTTTGGTCCAAAAATGACCGAGAGTGGTCTCAACTCGATACTTAGGTTTTGAAAAGACTTGTAATTTTCAATATAAACTCTTTTGATCATAATGAACCTCCCATCAGCATTGGGCGGCCATACATTATCTGAAAACAGGAATCCAAATCCAAATTCCCTGTACTAACCAGATTAAACCATTAGTATTACTTGATGGTCAACTTTTTTTGAGCAGGCTGCTCTGCAGTTAATTATTTTAGCTCAACTACTTCAGTAAATTTCACAAGGGCTTTGCCCGTCTGCGGATGTGCTTCGAGCGTTCCGACTAATCCGACCTTGCGGTCCATAAGTTTGCTAAAATCTGCCGTCGCGGCCGGCCCTATCGGCTGTGCATAGCATACGGTCTTGCCAGATTCATCCATTATACGGTAGTGCCTCAACTGCGGCTCGGCGCCAAAAACGCTGGATGGCTTGAACTGCCCTATGGCCGCAAACCTGCCCAGAACTTCGAGCTTTGACAGCCGCGACTCCCGGGCCTTATCTATCCGCTCGCGGTTCTGCCGCAACTGCGAATCCTGAAGCTGAATTTCCTTACTCACCGTTACAGCCAGCTCATATCGCTCTACCTGCTTGAGCGAAAACTCTGCCAGCCGTTTGGCCTTGCCGGCCTCTTTGTTGGCGGCAAGGTTGCTAAGTGCCTTCTTAATACCTGCATAATTTTGCTGGTCCATCGGCTTAGTCCGCTCTGCCGCCAGCCGCTTCTCCAGCTCGTAATATTCCTTTACTTTCTCCGCCTCAATAGAAACTTTCACGGGAGCAACCACGGTAGTAGCGTTCGGCTCAGCTTTCACCTCAACCACCGCCTTTACCTGCCCGACAGGCCCAAGTGGCTTTACGAATTCGCTGCTTACCCACAGATAGGCGCCGGTAGGCGGTGCTATCTTGTAATAATTTTCCTGCTCCTCGCGCAACAGTTTCACCTTGTCGCCCCGGCTGAGCTTGAGCTGCTGGGTCGTGGAGTGGATTGGCCTGAAAAGATTTGAGCCGGCATAGACCCGAACATTGTCGCCGATAACAATACCTACATTGGGGTCATTGGGGTCGATGCTGACATATTGAGCAGAAATCCAGGAAAAGCTGCCTGCCGGCGGAACAATCCGGGACCAGCTAAACAGGGTGCTGACCACCTCGACCCTGTCGCCCCTGCGGAGCTTTCCGCAGTTGTAATATTGCGTGCCTGCGCCGGAGCGGATTAGAACGTCGTCTCCGGTTATCTCGGCAACATAAGGAAACGACAGGGTGCTAGTAACGTTGACATCGTTAGGTGAAACAACCTTTTTTTCAGGCGCTGGGACGGCTGGCTGTGCAAAGCCGCACGCCGCCAGAACCCCTACCATAGCGATAATTGCCAAAACCACACGTGTTTGCATTTTTATGCCTCCTAAAAAAGAGGTTCCTATCTAAACACACCCGAATCCATAAGCAATTTTCCGGGCCTTGAGATTATCAGCGCCGCCGATAATTGTCAATTTTTTTATCGCGGCAATAGAAAGACGTTGAAAATATTTTACAAACCTCAATTACTGGCCTATTTCTGGGGGTGTTTATTGCAGAATTCCCGTTGAAAGTGGCTTAAAAAGTCACTGCGGATTCTTTAATAATGCTATCTGCCGTGGCTGTGTGTCTTTTCCCTTATGTAAAAAATCCTCACCAGTTCATGAAGGACCCACCTTTCCTGAAGCGGTTGGGGCAAGAGGTTCCGCTGATTCAGCTTGTTTCTTTCTTTGTTTAGCTTTTTTGATGTTGATTATGATTATCGCTAAAATCAGTCCAGGTCCTCCACCAAGAAAGGTGCTGGCGCATATATAAAGGAGGCGATGAGCATTAGAGCGGAAAAAGTAACCTGATTTAGTATGCGTGATCGCGAAACCGTTTTTGGGTACCTTGCAAAGCAGATAACTTGGTAGCCAAAATGGTGAGGGTTCCCAGTGCCATGCATTGGCTCTTTTTTCGTTGGGAAGTTCGTTTGCTCCTGGAATTGGATAGTATGGGTTTTGATTGTGAGTAGCGGAAAGATAACCATATGCTACACCAAGAACTAATATCGGCGATAAAACCAACCAAGCTTTCCACCGAAGCTCACACATAAAACTCCCCTAATTGTGGCTACTTTCTTTGGAATAATGTAACAGCCACGTTTTTTACTTTTTTAATCGGTCAAGCTCATCGCGGCACATTTTTAACTGGCTGGGGTCGGCCAGTTTTTCAGAGGCGGCCTGCAAATGCTTTATCGCCGGCTCGGGCTTATTTAGATAGCGCGAATAGAAGATGCCCAGCATCAATTCCACCTGCTCGGCGTATTCGTAGTTACTGTAATGAGTTAAGAATTGCTCATAAGCACGAGCCGCCTCAGCGTGTCTATTTTCGCTGGCAAGCTGGTTGGCAACATCCAATAATTGCTGACGCGGCAAAATCTGTGAGCCGTCAATCTGAATAAGCTCCAGATAAGCTTGCGCCGCAGAGGCGAGATTACGCTGGGCAATTCTGCTGCTAATTTCATTGCGAAGCTCTGTTATTTTCCCCTGGTTGGTCTCGGAAGGAGTGGTTCTAATTTCTCTGACCTTTATTTGCTTGGTCCTCACCTCGCCGGTAAACGGGTCGTAGCCGCTTGAAACGACATCCTGGTAGCGGCGCCGCCGGTTCCATCTTCTCATCATCGCCCACAGGTCGAAATTGCTGCCGTCTATAAGGCCTGTCGCAAGCAAACCCAAAATGGCCGCCATGCCAAATGTATAGCCCGCAAGATGTGCATCGTATGCAACATTGGGCGTATATCGGACGATTAAATTGTCGATTAAAATCATTTTGAAGGCGATAAAGTATAACGCCGGCACCTCCGTGGTTCCGATGATGTAGAACCAGTACAGCACGGTTATCAAAGTCTGTGGAAACAACATAAGATACGCCCCTGTCACCGCTGCAATAGCCCCGCTTGCTCCCAGAGTGGGTATAGTTGAGGATGAATTAAAAACAGTATGACCGACGCCGCTAAATACCGCACCGGCAAGATAAAAACACAGATACCCGATATGCCCAATTTTGTCGTTGACGTTATTGCCAAACAGGTACAAAAAGAACATATTGCCGATGATGTGCATAAGCCCGCCGTGCAGAAAAGAATAGCTGATAAACTGCCAAAGAAATGGATGGGCAGGGGTAAGCATATAATGCTGAGCCCACGGTCGCAGCACCTCTTCGGTGCCGGTGTAGAGGTCTCTATGCGGCCAATATGTAACAAGAAAGATAAATACATTGACCGCTATGAGCGCATAATTCATATACGGCGTGCGTCTGGGCCAGATATTTGTCCGAATCGGAAGCAGCATACTTTAATACTACAGCA
>CAZKOQ010000067.1:0-12821 GCA_964554425.1 uncultured Pirellulales bacterium
TAACATAGTATTTGGGAGGTCAAAAATGACGAAACGAAAGAGAAAAACAACTCTCAGAAAAGGTTTTACGATGGTCGAGCTTATGGCTGTACTTATCATTATTGGCCTGCTCGCTATGGTGGTTGTCCGTAACTTTGTAGGCCAGACTGATAAAGCCCGCGTTATAACCACCAAAGCAAATCTGAGGCTTCTTCACGCCGCGGTCAATCAGTTCAAGATGGACACCGGCAGGTTTCCGGCGGAAGAAGAGGGGCTGAAGGCCCTTGTTGAGCAGCCAAGCGATGTTACCAGCTGGGAGCCGGGCGGGTATCTGGAAACCACGGACATACCCAAAGACGGCTGGGGAAATGACTTTATCTTTGAGCTTTACCCTGAGAGCGGCAAGCCCTTTGTAATCAAAAGTCTTGGCGCCGACGGGCAAGAAGGCGGCGAGGGCAACAATGCTGACTTGCTCAGCACCGATGCGTACGCAGAGAAAAAATCGACAGAAACGACACCATAAAAATTCAGCTTTTACGATTGCTGAATTGATGGTGGTGTTGGTGGTGCTCGCGCTGTTTGTGCTTCTGGCTCAGATGCACCTTTTGGGACTATTGAGGAAAAGCACATTCAGGGCACAGGTGCAGGAGCTTATCTCGACTATGCGGATGGCTGTAACCGCTGCGGCTGAAACCGATAAAAGATATGAAGTTATTATCGACATAGCAGAGCAAAGTTTTTTACTTCGCCAGATTACCTCACCTGACCTGTCGCAGGTCCTGGAGGAGGAAATTATAGTCGAAGGTAATTTCAGTGACAGTTGCCGCGTGATTTATGTTGAGTTCGATGATGGTGATTACACCAACGAAAGCCGGGCAAAATTCAGGGCAGGTCGCTCCGGCTGGCAATACGGCGGAAAAATCGTCCTGTTAGATGAGAGCGAAAGACCGTATTCGGTCGTAGTCAACCGTCTAAACAGAACTATCAATCTGGCAGAAGGCGATGTCGCTCTTTTGTCGCCAAAACCGAAAGAGCAAGTCCCCTTCAAATAATACTGAGGCAGTCCGTGCTATGGACAACAATCATCTACTAAATTTGGCCCCGTGGACAAGGTTCTGTAAAAAACAGAGCGGCTTCAGCTTGGTCGAGGCCGTTACGGCGTTGCTTATACTGGCGCTTACCAGCGCAGGTGTTGTGGTTGTCATAAACCGCTGCATCGCCTCGGCAGCAGATTCCGAATTGCGTATGCAGGCATTCGAGGTTGCACGCGAAAATATGGAAAAGCTCCTCGGCTCAGGTTCGGCCAAAGAAACCACCGAAAACGGCACAAGCGACAAATATCCTGAGATTAAATGGGAAACGATTGTGGAGACCTTTTATGAGCCGGTAACCAGCCGAATGTGGGTCAGAGCGGTCTGTTCGGCTGAATATATGGATGTGAACGGTGAGGAGCAAACGGTGGAATTAACGCACTGGCTGACCGACGTAACAAAGGAGCAGCTACTACAAATTATGGCCAACAAGGAGCAAGAAAAGGCACAGGAGCAAGAAGCTATCGCCGACCAGCTCATACAAACAGAAGAAGAGGCCGCCAAATATGCAGGCGTTGATGTGGCGACCGTTCAGAAATGGGTTGAGAACGGGATGGTTACTATGGAGGATGGCTCCTTTGTTAAGAAGAATCTTGACCTTTTCAAGGAAAACGCCGGCAATCCGCCTGCTGAGATAAAAGATAAGCAGGTGCAATCCGAGGTTGAGTTGATGGAGCAGGCAAAGGAGCAAAGCGAGTCGCCTGATACAAAACCCTCTGATAAGTCGCCGGAATCTGCAGATTCGACCTACGATGATTGGCTAAACCAGGTAGAGCCAACAACGGGTCTGACATACGGAGAACTTGATAAGATGGATTTCCAGCAAATTTGGGAATTGTTTATGAACAAGCAAAAGCAGCGGTAGTTTTGAGATGCAGGGCGATGAAGGAGCCGGAAAAAGAATATGAAAAAGACGTTTCGCACATATACAAGGACATCAGGGTTTTCGCTCGCTGAGCTCCTTGCGGCCCTGGTTATCGGGTCGATGGTTCTGGTCGCCGTATTAGGAATTTATAGCCGGGCTGAGCACGCCGCCGGCTCAATAACGCGCCGGCTCGACAGCTCTCGGCTGCCCGGTGAGATTTTGCAGCGAATCGTTGAGGACCTCGATAGAACAATCTCCGCCGGTTCGAACGCCAAGATTACCATCGACAATACCTTCCAGAGCGGCTTTCCTTGCGCACAGCTTACGATTCGAAAAACTATCCTTGACAAGGACAACAAAGAGCAGATATTTGAGGAAATTATCTGGCAAACCAGCATAGATGT
This sequence comes from uncultured Pirellulales bacterium, assembly GCA_964554425.1. Classification (GTDB taxonomy): domain Bacteria; phylum Planctomycetota; class Phycisphaerae; order Sedimentisphaerales; family Anaerobacaceae; genus CAYWXK01. The sequence goes on from CAZKOQ010000067.1 coordinate 2,340, forward strand.
AGATTCGAACAGTATTGTCTTATACCGCAGCCACAGCGGGATGGCGCTGGAAGATAAACTTCTTGATGAAAAAAGAGAGAGCTGGGAGAAGGACTATTCCTTTGTGCCGATCTGCACCGGCGTTACTTTATTCAAAGTGCAGGTTCCTCAAGGCGAGAACCTTGTGGATAGCTGGACAACAGACCAGCTGCCTCCCGGAGTTGTGGTAACTATTTCTTTTGCCCAGCCGTTCAGCACGGTAACAGGGACTTATGATGTGCCGGACCAGGACAAAATCACGCGGACAATAGCCATTGATAGAACTCGAAAAATTCGATTTGAAGTTGTGCCGATAGGAAGCGAAGAAAAATCTAATGTGCTGCCTTCAGAAATTCCAAAATAATCGCACTGCCGGCAACCGCTCAGGCATTGTGTTGTTGGTAACACTGGTATTGCTGGTTGTGCTTGCCAGTTTGGCTTACACTTTCAGCAGCCGGATAGCAGCCCAGCGCCACCGCGACCAGTACATTATAGATTACAGCCGAGCACGCTATGCCTGCGACTCAGGGGTAAAATACGCTTTGGCTACGTTAGAAGAGCTCAAGCCGCAACTGATTAGCCGGCCGAACGAGCCGGATTTTTCCGACTTGTTCACTCTCAGTGAAACCGATTATAAGGAGCTTTTGTCCCAGTGGGCTGCACAGATGGGAATTGACGCTACAGGTGCAGACGGCAGTTTTACTGCCCTCAGTATAAGCAGCTTCAAAGATGTTAATGACATTAATGACGTCAACGATGTAAATAATGTCGCAGAGGATGCCAACAATATAGACGAATCGGGTTCTCTGAAGATACGCGGGCCTTATGGCCCCGAATGGCCGTTTGTAGCCGAGCCGGCTGAGTTTGAAATCGGCTCTGCGAAGGTCAAAATCGAAATCGAAGACGAAGAGGCCAAATACCCGCTCGGGTGGGCCGTATTGGGTGACCAGGAGCTTCAACGCGAGGCGGAGGCGGGCTTGGAGACCTTCTGCGAATGGATGGGATTTCGCGCCGAGGACATCGATTCGCTCAAACAGGAGGTGCAGGTTATAAAAGATATAAAACCGTTCAAAACCGAGTTTCAATCCGTGACGATGGCAGGTAAAACACCGACGCCATCGCCGCCTGCTACGACAAGCAGCTCAGCCGCAAGAAGAGCTGCTGTCCGAAGGACCGCCTCCACGCCAGCAACAAGGAAGACCGTAACAGCCGCTGACCAGCTTGCCAAGCAAGGAACGGAATTTTCGGAGCTGTTTCATAGCTCACTGATAGACACGGAGCTCCTTGCCAGGCCGACGATTATCAGTGAAAGCAGAGAGGAATCGGCTCTAAAATACGTAGGGATGTGGGGCTCGACAAAGGTCAACATAAATACCGCCCCGCGTCAGGTGTTGGAGGCCGCGTTCACTTTTGGCGGCGATGCTGCCGAAATCGTTGAGGATATAATCAAGCGAAGACAGGCAAAGCCGTTTACTGATATAGGGGAATTGAAAACATCGCTGCTCCGTTATTCCGATTCGATTGGAAAATGCGAAAAATATATCACCACTTCCAGCACGTTTTTCACCATCAGAGTAACCGCGATAAGCGGGGTGGCAAAGGCATCATCCATAATAGCGATAACCAAAGATGGAAAGATAGTAAAGCGAATCGCCGTAATTTCCGATTCATAGAACAGCTTTTTGGAGTGTGTCCTAAGTGGAATCTCAGAATTACTTGGGAATATATTTGAGCAAGAATGCGGCAACCGTCGTTTGCCTCGATTCGCAGGGCCCAGGCCCAAGCGTGAAGGGGTGTTTTAGCGTCTCGCTCGAAGGGCAGGAACAGGCAAACTTCCACACATTGGCAGGTCTGATTGCTGCCGGCTGCGCCGAGAGAGGGCTGCAATTTTCAGAGGTTGCGGTCGCTCTGGATTGCGCGATGTTTATGCAGCATAACGTGCACAGCGAATTCGGCGACCCGAAACGGATTGCCGCAACCGTGCGATTCGATACCGAAGAGGCGCTTGCCGCGGACATAAGCGATATTGCAATTGCCTTCAAGATAGCTTCGGGCAGCGACAGCGGCTCGGAACTGACTGTCTTCACTGCTCAGAGAAAAGTTCTATCAGAGCTGATTGGTGCTTTGCAGAGCCACAATATCGACCCTGTGGCGATAGAGCCGGACGTTAATTGCCTGTCGAGATATATCTACCAGAAGGTATTTATGTCTTCGGGTTCGCGTGCCCTGTTTGCAATGCTTTCCAAACGCCGTGGTTATCTTACTATTCCGCCCTTGCCGGCACAGACGGGGGTCCAGAAGACATCCATAATGCGGACTTTCTTGGTGGGGCCGGCGCAGCCGAGAAATGATCTGGTAACCAGAGAGGTGCTTATGAGCACCGCGTTAACTGAGGCCGGCTCGCCGATAAATTGCCTCAAAATCTTTGATTCAAATAATTCTCTGGATATTCAACGGCTCAGCGGAATGGTCGGCCTCGAGGTGGAGCCGATTGATTTGACCGGTGCGGCTGTCATCGACCCCCAAGTGCTGGCTGGATGCGCCGACCCTGTTGATTTTTCGATCGCTTACGGGTCGGCCTTGGCCTACCTCGAAAAGGAGTTACTGGTAAATTTCCGCGACGACTTTATGCCCTACCAGGGCAAAAAATTGCAACTACAGAAAACGCTAAAGTTTGCAACAATATCGGTTTGTGTCCTTTTAATATCCGCCGGCTTGTATTTTCAGGCGCAACTATGGAGAGTAAATAAGGACAGAAGCAAGCTGCGTGCCAGATTCGCAAAGGAATACTCGTCTGTTATGTTGGGCGACAAAATGCCGGATAGGACCAGCCCTGTCGAAAAGCTCAAAAGCGGACTGCGATACATCAGGCAGGTGAAAAGTGGCCTGCCGAGTGTCTCTGGAGAAGAGTCCATATCGTCAAAGCTGACATTGGTGCTTCAGGCCCTTAATAACTGCGCCGCAGAGACAAATTTGGATATAGAGTCCATCTCTATTACCGCCAGAAACATCGTCGTAACGGGCAACACATCCAGCAGAACAAGCACTTTGAAGCTGTTCGACGCCGTCGGCAAAGGCGGACTGGAAATTGTGCAGCAGCGTCTTACTCCGAAAGGTGCCCGCGACGAGTTCAGCATTACGGTCGAGCCAAAGAGACAGGTGAGGGCAGGTTTATGAGGGACATAATTAAAAATCCGATTCTTTACTACATACTCGTTCCGGCTGTCATTGCCCTGTGGCCGCTGCTTGCCTGGGCAGTTTATCTGCCACGTGCACATCGTATCTGTGAAAAAGAGAGGAGCGATTACATTAAAGCACAGGAAGTGATGATGGAGATTTTGACACTTGACCCTGACCGGCTGACATTTACGGATTCCAATACCGCTCCGGCAGAATTTAGTTATGCCAACGCGATTGATAAGGTTGCAACGCTGTGCAAGATGCCATCGACCAACTATAAGCTCAGCTCGGGCATAATAATAAAAACCCAAAATGAGAAAAGCCAAAACGCCAAAGTAAGTCTGAAAGATGTTGATGTGCCGACATTTGCCAGATTTCTATCGACGCTTCAGCTTCGATGGGTGAAATTGCAATGCACCAATGTTAAACTTACCAAAAAGAAGGCCTTGCCCGATAAGTGGGACATCGATATCGACTTCAAGTATTCTTTCTGATAGCTAATTTTCAGGGTTGTTATCGCGGTAAGGCAGCCAGCCGCAGATTCGCACCACAAACGAATCCTTTGTTCAGCACCTGCTATACTAATATCAAGGTTTAGTATAATCGGACACACCGATTATCACTATATATGGTATATGAGGCCTTTTTTCTCCTCTGGATTTCCTTTCCGAGAATTCTATTTGGAGAAACGAATTATATAAATGCCCTTTTCAATACTGATAAGTGGTTTTTCGCCCCAAGTTATTAGAAAATGTGCCTTTATGGCAATTGTGGGAGAATAGAACTACACTAAAGTTTTTAATACTACGCTGTCGATATCAATGTTGGCAAGTGAATTTAGGCCCCAGAAGGGATTCAGAGGCATACAAGATATAGTGGTTGTCGGTTCTTCAGGCCGAGAAGAAGGATATTTTCGCCCCAAAGACTATTGTAGCAGAGTATTTTAGATGCGAAATAGCGATTCCAGAGGCAATTTGAAACCTCGAAGGCGGCAGGTAGGTCGAGTAAATAAGGTTCAGAATTCTGAAGAGGACCTGATGATGGAGGATATACTTAAGAATATCACATCTACGCCTCTTGGCGAGGTATTGAGAAAAATTGCATCTCTGCCGGAGGTTCGCCAGGAGAAGATACTGGATGTTCGCCGGCAGCTTACCGAAGGCAAATACAACCTTAATGAGCGGCTGAACATAGCCCTCGATAAGATTCTTGAGGACCTAACTACTTAAAGAGAACATCCCCACAAGCCATTTTCGGCGCAAAAAACCGAGTGACGTCCCAACATTTCCATCCCACTGTGATTGCCAGCCGTTCGTAAGGAGGGTCGCTTTTTGATTTTTGATTACTATACTACCTCCGGTACATCATCATCTTCCGGCGTGTCCATCTCGATAGGTTTATAGCCGGGCTGCTTTGACTTTTCCATCTCTGCTTTGAAGGCGGCTGTAACCTTTTCCTGAATTCTTTTTCTGCACTCAACGTTGATTGGATGCGCGAGGTCGGCGTGCAGCTTCATTTTGCCTTTGAAATCCTTCTTCGCTCGGTTATCTTGCAGTGCCGCTCCGCAGGTGTTACAGTATTTGGCTCGTAAATGGTTTTTGCCTCCGCATTTCTCACAGTGGTCGCTCATTTTTCGGGAAGGCATAGCTACGAAAAATCCGCCTGCCCCCTTGATGATTTTGATGTCGCGGACAACAAATTCGTTGTCTATTGTGATGGAGCAAAAGGCCTTCAGCCGGTCATCTTTGTTGCTTACTAACTTAACTCTTACCTCAGTGATTACCATAGTTCTCTGCCTCACTCAAAATGTTTACCATCTATTGTTAGTTACGATTATGCTCTTGCATCTTATCTCTTTATCGAGTATTCGCTTATACCGCCTGGCGCTCTTCTGGTCCTTGCTGCCCATCAAATAATACATAGCCGAACCACTGCCTGTAAGACACAAAGGCCCAATACCGAGCGATTCAGTCCTTGCTTTCAGGTCAGCAAGTTCTTTGACCAGACCAAAACAACTTGTTTGAAGCATATTTGCGCACATTTTTCCCACTAAATCAATCTTGTTTTTACGGATATATTTGTTTATTTGGGCGTTCAAAAGGTGGTAGAGGGCCGAATCGTGCTTGTAATTAGCGTAAACCTTCTGTGTTGAGACACTTATATCAGGAAGTAGCAATAAGACCAAAAAATCAACTTTTTTGCGTATTTTTTTAATTTTTTCGCCTCTCCCCGTGCAAAAAGCCAGAGGTCCATCCAGAAAGAAAGCCACATCGCTGCCTAATTTTGCAGCCAATTGTGCCAAATCTCCGGTTTTCAGCCCTAACTTGAGGTATCCGTTTAGACCGATAAGAGTGGCGGCTGCATCGCTGCTGGCTGAGCCGAGGCCGGAGCCAGCAGGGATATTCTTGGTAAGAATGATTTTCAGATTTGCCCGTGCATCGCAGCTTTTTAGTATCAGTTTGGATGCCTGGTAGATTAGATTTCTCCTGCTTTTAGGCGCCCAGTATGGTCCTTTGCAAACCAGTTCAATGCCGGCTTTTCGGCCTCGCTGGATGAGGATTTCGTCGTACCAGTTGACCTTGGCCATTACGGTTTCTATCTCGTGGTAGCCATCGGGGCGTCTGCCTGCTACCAGCAAAGACAAGTTTATTTTGGCTGGTGCCCGCACCAACAGGCCATCGCGGACGGTTTCGATTTGTTCCTTCTCATTCATACTTGCTCGTTGACATTATACCTGTTTGTCCATATTTTGGTCATAAAAATTGACTGCATAGAATAACGTATCGTGTGAAGAGACAAGGACTGTTCACAGCCGGCGGGCCGGCAGGGAAATTTGCAGATGAAAAGATGATATGGCAGAGGTTGAGAGAACTGTGGAACAAAATCAAGAAAAAGGGCTGAGCGACCAAACGAATCGTGAGCCACGCTTGTCCGCCGTAGCTTCAGCGAAGGCGGAAGCCACGAGCCACGAGCGACGGCCTGTCCCGCGGTGGCACTGGCACAGGCGATTGTATGACTGGGTGATTCATTTTGCCGACACAAAGCACGCTGAAGTTGCACTCTTTGCGTTGAGTTTTTCAGAATCGAGTTTTTTCCCCGTTCCACCGGATGTCCTGCTGGCGGCGATGTCGCTTGGAGTGCCAAGAAGGTGGCTTAGATTTGCCCTCCTGTGCTCGATTGCTTCAGTTTTCGGCGGCATATTTGGCTATCTAATTGGGATGTTTTTGTGGTCAATGATAGGCGAGTGGGTTTATGCCTATCTGGGATTTGTAGGACTTACAAGGGAAAATTTTGCCAAGTTCCAGGACTGGTATGGCGAATACGACTTCTGGATAGTATTCACGTGCGGATTTACGCCGATACCATACAAAGCGTGCACAATTTCTGCCGGCGTTGCACACATCAATTTTCTCGGATTCTGTATCGCATCTGCGTTGAGCCGCTCGGCGAGATTTTTCCTCGTGGCGGGGCTTATAGGCTGGAAAGGCGAAAAAGTCAGGCCTTTCATTGAAAAATACTTCAACTGGCTGTCTCTGGCTTTAGTGGCGATGTTGATTGGCGGGTTCCTTGTGATAAAATGGGTCCATTGAAAAGGTTAAAACTCAATCCGCCATAAATTCTTGGCGGAAAAAGGCGAAAGTGATGAATGAGACACAGAGAAAAACGCTGCTGATGATTGCGAAAGAAACTATGGAGTCGGTCATTGACGACACGACAGTTGCCAAACCCAAATCGGACGACCCTGAGCTAAATACTCATAGCGGCTGCTTTGTAACGCTAAAGAATCAGGGGCGGCTGCGGGGATGCATCGGGCAATTTACCTCCGAACAACCGCTGATTGAGCTTGTCAGCGAGATGGCAAGGGCGTCAACAAGCGGCGATGCGCGGTTCTTTGATGACCCGATAACCCCTGAAGAGCTATGCAAGTTAGATATCGAGATATCGGTTCTGTCACCGCTACAGCGGACGGATAATCCGCTGAGCTTGCGGCTCGGAGTTGACGGTATTTACATAAGAAGGGGATATGCCTCCGGCTGTTTTCTACCGCAGGTTGCCACAGAGGCCGGTTGGAGCAAGGAAGAGTTTCTGTCATATTGCTGCTCGCATAAAGCGGGTCTTAGTCCCGATGCCTGGAAGAGGCCTGGGATAGAGGTATATCTATTCACAGCCGAGGTCTTCGGAGCACCTTTTGAGCAGATATAGCTTTTTTCTGCGGTAATATCCGGTTTCCCCCAATTCTTTGCAAAAATTGAAAAGATTTTGTTGAAATATCACCAAAAGCTGATACAATTATGCTTTTGAATATTTGTCGGAGTTTTACTTATGAAGAAAGGGATACACCCAGAGTATCATAAAGTTATGGTCCATTGCGGCTGTGGCAGCACCTTTGAAACCCGCAGCACGGTGAAGGAAATCCACGCAGAGATATGCTCTATGTGCCATCCGTTCTATACCGGCAAGCAGAAATACGTCGATACCGCCGGTCGAATAGAGCGGTTCCAGAAGAAATACGGCAAAACCTATATCAAGAAAGACAAAAAAGACCAGAAACGATAGCTGTGTTTTCGGATTGCAAGATGAGCTCCTATTTTGATACCTCTCAAGATAGGAGCTCCCGTTGTTTTAATTTGGCCCCGGCGGGCGAACTCCGGAATGCGAAATATGAGATACGAGTAACCAGTGACGGTATTATATCCAATGACTGAAGAAGAAAAAATTCTGCTTGCAAAGCTCGACCAGCTCGAGGCGCGTTTCTGTGAAATCGAAAAACAGATTGCAGACCCGACGATTGCCTCAGATTTCGCCAAGGTGGCAGCGCTGTCTAAAGAGCAGAGTAAGCTCAAAGGGATAGTCAAGAAATACCGCGACTACAAGGCAGCAATGACGGGCATAAAGGACGCCGAGCAGCTCCTGCAGGATGGCGCTGCCGATGAGGAACTCAAGGCATTAGCGAAGGATGAGCTGCGGGAGCTTGGAGACAAAAAGGCCGTCCTGCTTGGGGAGATTCAGGATGCCCTTATACTGGGCGATGAGGCCCAGCCGGACTCGGTCATAATGGAAATACGAGCCGGCACCGGCGGCGAAGAGGCGGCTTTGTTTGCACGCGACCTGTATAATATGTATGTTAAGTATGCCAGCGACCGCCAGTGGAAAATTGAGCCGCTCGATTTCAGCGTATCGGATAAAAGCGGCTTTCGTGAAGTCGTATTCGGAGTCAAAGGACCAGGCGTGTGGTCCGAATTGTGCTACGAGGGGGGCTGCCACCGCGTTCAACGCGTCCCTGAAACCGAAGCCCAAGGCAGAATTCATACCTCCGCGGCTACGGTAGCGGTGCTGCCTGAGCCGGAAGAGCTTGATATCGAGATAAAACCCAGCGATGTAGTTGAACACGTCAGCAGGGCCAGCGGGCCGGGCGGCCAAAAGGTCAATAAGGTAAGTTCCGCAATCAAGCTCGAACATATCCCTACCGGAATTACCGTCAGTATGCAGGATGATAAAAGCCAGCACAAAAATCGCGCCAAGGCCTGGCGGCTTCTAAAGAGCAGGATTTATGAGTTTTACGAAAGCAAAAAAAGGGCCGAGCGCGATTCGCAGCGCAAGACTATGATTGGCTCGGGCGACAGGTCGGAAAAAATCAGAACATACAACTTCCCGCAAAATCGCGTAACCGACCATAGAATCAACCTGTCGCTCTACAATCTTGACAGGATAATCGCCGGCGAGCTGGGTGAGCTGATTAAGGCGATGAAGGATTGCGACAGACAGCAAAGGTTGAAAAGTCTTTAGAGACCGCAGACCCACGACCAAAGCGGAGCTTGCAATGATAATCGTTGTTACCGGAATGGTTGGCGTTGATAAGAAAAGCTATCTGCAAAATGTTTGCCAGTTAGCCGGCCAAAAGGGGAAAAAGGTAATACTGTGCAATGTCGGCGACCGGATGTATGCCGAGGCGCCTGATGTCCCGCCGGGCAAAATCCTTGACATATCAATAAAACGACTAAGCTCACTTCGCCGCAGTGTCTTTAAGGATATCATTGCGAAAGCCAAAAAGACCCGCAATCTGATAGTTAATACTCACGCAACATTCCGCTGGCGGCACGGTCTGTTCCCTGCGGTGGATTTCGACCAGATGCGCCGGCTTAATGCCGATATGTATATCTGCTTAATTGACGGCATCGTCGCCCTGCACAAGCGGCTTACAGACGAGCACTCGGTAGAGCATAGCTTGAAAGATATAATCGTCTGGCGCGAAGAAGAGATTATCAGCACGGAGATGCTATGCAAAGGGATTAACGACAGGATTCCCTTTTACTGCCTTGCCCGAGGCAGTGAGGAAGAAACTACAGAGACGTTCTACAAACTTGCCTTTGAGCGCAGGGCTAAAAAGGCATATTTGAGTTTTCCGATGACAACTATCGGAAATATGAAGGGCGTTAAAAAAGATATTGATGAATTTCGGCGATTGATGAAGCCGCTGTTTATTTGCTTTGACCCGGGCGATTTAGAAGAGTCGTTTTTGCCGCGCTATGCGGAGGAAGCGGCCAGAAAGGGACTGGATTTTGTCGAGGTAACGGCCCTGTGCCAAAAAATCCGGCTGGATTTGCAGGAGGTTCGCCAGATAGAGCGTGACATTAAAAGCCAGACATACGCGCGGGATTTTATGCTGATTGACCAATCGGATATGATAATCAGCTTTATTCCGACGATGCCCGATGGGAGGGCGATAATAGCCAGCGGAGTCGAAAGAGAGCTTCAACATGCTCACGAGGCAGCCAAAGAAGTTTACGTCATCTGGCCAGCCGAAGAAACCCCATCTGTATTTGTCACGCAAACCGCAACAAAGGTCTTTACAGACTTATATTGTGCTATAGAATTCTTCAGAAAGAAAAACTATATAAAAAAGAAGGTATAATGTTGGAGGAACATCTAATTAGTGATAATGTTTACTTTGAAAGGGGGCGTCCACTATGTATTTAACCCATTCAGAGATACAGCAATTAGATTTACTCAGGGGGAAAAATCCTTCGGATAGATTCTCACTAATGGTTCAATTGATTGGCGGCCAAATTAAAGCCATCAAAGCAGGACTTAGATATAAACATCCTGATATTGATGATGAGGAGCTGGAGCAATGTCTGAAAGCGACAATGAAAAAAATATATTCATTGAAACCTTAGAATGGATTTGTAGGAAGTTAAAGTCGGCAAACGTCCCTTATATGATTACTGGCGGTGCTGCTGTTGGGTTCTGGGGCCATATTAGGACCACAATGGACATTGACAT
>CAZKOQ010000068.1:0-12792 GCA_964554425.1 uncultured Pirellulales bacterium
TTCTCACCGATTTCCCGCTGGACAAAGTAGCCGAACTTGTCAATCCCGACAAGACACATCCAAAGGAGGCAAAAGTCCTGCTGGGCAAGACCATTGTAACTCAGTTCTACGACCGGGCAGCCGCCGATGCCGCCGCCGCTGAATTCGACAGGGTCTTCGCACAGAAAAATCTACCTGATGAAATACCACAAGTTCAGATACCCGCCCAGCCGATTGCCGCCAGCAAGCTGCTTTTGGTCTGCAAGCTTGTGCCATCCGGCAGCGAGGCCAAGAGAATGATAAAGCAGGGGGCAGTGGAGATTGATGGAAATAGAATCAGCGAACCCAACGCGGAAATTATGCCTAAAGACGGTATGGTCATTCAGGTTGGTAAACGAAAATTTGCAAAACTAAAAATCACGTCATTCTGAGCGAAGCGAAGAATCTCTATTTAGCCGGCGGACTTCGGCGAGCTCGGTCGAACCGTTTTGCCGCCGGTTTATGTTGTGGTTCACCCGGGTATCCAGATTTTCTTTGCGACGACGATTTCTATTTTATCCGGCAGCATCAAAGGCGTCCGCGACTTTGTATAGAACACAAGTCCTTTGTAGCCGGTCAGGTATTGGTAGCTGGTCGAGAAAAATCTCCTTTCGCAATAGACAACCAGCGGATTCTCTGCCTGCTCAAGTATCGCCATAAAGTCGAGCGGCTCGACCTTTACGATTGCCCCTGATGCCTTTATCGCCTGCGCAATCGCCGCCGCAGCACCTCCAGCCGCCGCTCCATTAACCATACGCTAATCCTTTCACCAAACCGTTCGTTCGCATCTGGATGTCGAATTTCAACTTGTTTTTTGTTCCGCTTGGATTTTAGATTGTTTCTTTGTTTTGTCGATAAAATTCTGTGCAATCTGTGGAATCCATGGTTATAATATGCTGTTATGAAACTGCCGAAATTACAAAAACCTGATGGATATGTGAGGCTGTATATATTCGACTTCGGCGACCACGCCGGCGTGGGCTTTACAGCCCAGGAAGTCGTGGAGCTATTGGAAAGCGAAAAATACAAGCACGGCAAGGTCTATAAAATCCACCGGGCTTACCCTGATGGCCGGCTGGAGCTAAAAGGCGTCCGGGCCGAAACCTTCCAGCTCGAGACAGGGATGTTCTTCTATTCAAACGACCTCGAAACTACCAGGGGCAATTTTAAGCGGCTGACCAATCTGGCAATTAAAACCTCGCCGCCGTGCAGGGCCAAAGTTCATCTTGCCAAATACGCCGACGACAAATTCGTAGTCGCTCTTATCTATCCTGCTGAATACGATGACCAGGTAAGCTCCTGGCTTTTAGATGGCGATTACAAAACCAGCGGCGAAGCCCTCGGCGGCGTTAGTGCAGTCCAGAGATACTATGACTATAAGCCCGAGGTTCTCGACCGACATCAGTTGTTCGGCAAATCCGAAATTATCAGCCGAACCGGCGAAGAACTGTTGGCATCTCTGAATCTCGCTGTGCAGAGGTAATGTCAGAGAATATCGAATTATGAATGATGAATCACGATTTACGATTCACGAAACACGAGACACGAGATACGAAAAGAAATTGTCTCTTGGTTCGATTGCTGCGTTTTTGATGTCGGTGTTCGGCAAATCGCCGGCTAAGCCGACCGCAGAGGATTTTAGCCGGATGGAATTCAAGACCAGCACACAGCGAATGGGTATTCGGTTTACCGAGCGGATTCGAGATGTCTTTCGATTCAGATGGATAAAAAGAAGATAAAAGAATAAAAGTGCTTTGTAGGAAAGACTACCGTCATTTCGACCGAAGCCTCGACTCGTCGGGGCGGAGCGGAGAAAGCTATTCAATCCGCCAAGATGTCGTGGCGGACTCGACTCGCTTGCGGCTCGCTCGAAATGACCCCAATAAGTCGGGGAACTTTTTTAACAAACTGTGAATCACGAGACATAAGATGCGAGATACGAAATACGAGATACGAAATACGAAATGCGAAACACCGCCTCGCGAGCCGCCGGTGCTTACCGAAAATGCCCTGAAGGTCCTGCAAAACAGGTACTTAATCAGGGATGAGAAGGGCAGGTGTGTCGAGACGCCGGCCCAGCTTTTCAGGCGGGTCGCCTCATTAGTAGCCGAGGCCGAGGCCCTGTATGGAGCCGCGACCGACGAAATCAAACAGTGGCACAAAAAATATTATGATTTAATGGCGTCTCTGAAATTTCTGCCCAATTCGCCAGCCCTTATGAACGCCCGGCGCAGCGGAATGCTCAGCGCCTGTTTTGTGCTGCCGATAGAAGACAGTATCGAAGGTATATTTGAGGCGATAAAGCAGACCGCTCTTATCCAGAAAGCGGGCGGCGGCACCGGATTTTCCTTCGACCGATTAAGGCCGACGGGCGACCGCGTCGCCTCCAGCGGCGGCACAACATCCGGGCCAATCAGCTTCTGGCGGGTCTTTTCAGAGACCACCAACGCAATTCAGCAGGGCGCTTTTCGCCGCGGCGCAAATATGGGTATGATGAGCGTTGAGCACCCCGACATCCTTAAATTTCTCTACGCCAAGCAGAATCTGGAGGCGTTTACAAATTTTAATATCTCCGTCAAAGTTTCCGATGAGTGGATGAGAAAGGTGCTGAGGTTTCCAAAGGCCCTGCACATCGTCAGAAACCCCCGCACGCAAGAGAGGTATCTATTGCCGCGGCGAATCGAAATCGCCGGCTATACAATAAGAGATTTGCACAAGCTTTCCGGTAGAGAAAAACCGGACCGTAAACCGGCGAGCCGGTTCTATACGGTCGGCGATATATGGAAAATGATTGTTGCCTGCGCCCACAAAACCGGCGAACCCGGCGTGGCGTTTATCGACAGAATCAACAAGGATAATCCTACGCCCTCGCTGGGTTTGATAGAGGCGACAAATCCCTGCGGCGAGCAGCCGTTGCTGCCGTTTGAGGCCTGCACGCTCGGCAGTATAAATCTTACCAAATTCGTAACCTTCACCGGCGACAAGACGAAAATGGATTGGTCGTCGCTGGCGGAGACCACAAAATTAGCTGTGCGGTTTTTGGATAATATTATAGATGTGTGCGATTATCCGGTTGAAGAAACCGCCCGTTTGGCGCAGGCGAATCGTAAAATCGGCTTAGGCGTTATGGGATTTGCGGACTTGTTATTTTTGCTTGGGCTCCCGTATGATTCCCGGCAGGGTGTCAGGTTCGGCTCGCAGGTTATGAAATTTATCAACGAAGCCGCCCACAAGGCAAGCTGCGAAATTGCTCGATTGCGTGGGCCGTTTCCAAACTGGGGAAATAGTATCTGGAAAAGCAGGAAAACAAGGATTCGTAATGCCGCCGTTACCTGCATAGCCCCTACCGGCACGATAAGTATTATAGCGGATTGTTCTTCGGGGATTGAGCCGGTGTATTCATTGGTGTTTATCCGACGGGTGCTGCAAATCGAAAAAATGTTGCAGATAAATATGATTTTCACAAAAGCTGCACAGGAGGGCGGATTTTATAGCAAGAGATTGGAGAAAGAAATTACCAAAATCGGCAGTATCCAGAATATGACCAAAATCCCGGCGAAAGTCCGCAGGATTTTTAGATGCGCTTATGATATTAAGCCAAAGTGGCATATCCTGATGCAGGCGGCATTTCAAAAGCATTGCGATGCGGCGGTAAGTAAGACCGTAAACCTGCCGCAGGACGCCACGGTGAAAGACGTGGATAGTGCTTATAAGCTCGCCTATAAGCTCGGCTGCAAAGGTATTACTATTTACCGCCGGCACAGTCGTGCCCACGAGCCGATGACGTTGGATTAGCATACAGCAGCTAAAGGAACAAAGGCCGGAAGGGAGAATGGCGAAAATGTTTGCAATTGATATGAAACGTGTTGGTTTTTTACTGTGGGTGTGTTCTTGTTTGATTGCGGTGCGGGCTTTGCCTGCGAATACGAACGAGCAACAAGGACAAGACCAGAAATTCCTTGATGGGACGGTTCTTAAAAAGGTCTTTGACCTGCGAGATGCCGGTGAGAGCGTGCTCGAGCCGAATGTCTGGGTCGGCTGGCAAAAAGGATTCGAGCGGCAGGACGAGATTTTTGTTTGTGACAATGGCAGTGACGGGCAGGTTCAGCGAGGCGTTTCCCAAACGGTTACGCTGAATCAAACTAAGCCCGAACCGATAGTAGCTGTTGCATGGAGCAAAGCAGAGGGCGTGGGCGGCAGCCGTAACAGCGACTATTCCCTTTACCTTGACATAATTTATTCGGATGGGACACCTCTATGGGGCCAGGTTGATAGCTTCAATGTTGGCACGCACGACTGGGAGAGTGGGCAGGTTTTGGTATTTCCGGAAAAGCCGATTAAATCGGTCGCCTTTCATTTACTTTTGCGTCGCCACACAGGCAAGGCATGGTTCCGCTCGCCGCAGCTCCGTGTGATAAAACCACCTGCCGGCGCCTGTATGTTCGATGGTGTCGCTGTATCACAGACGAGCCCGGCAAAAGAGGGATTTCAGGTGCGTGATGTGGCGGCCGAGAGTAACTTTGTCTGGATTGAACGTAGCGCACTTGGCCTTAAAATTGAGTCTCACAAACAGCAAAGCGGCAGCGCTACCTTTTTTGATGTTAGCGTTTCCGATACGACCGGTAAAGATAGGGCGGTAACATTAGTTTATACCGTTCCAATACCATCGGGGAAAACTCTATGGCTGAAAGACCCTCGCCAGAGTGTAGTTGTCGAGTCGGGCCAGGAGTATCTTAACGCTTCGAGTTTTGCCGTTGGTGCTAATGGCCGGCTTTCACGTTATCCTTTTGCTGCGGTGGCCACGGAAAAAGACGGCGTCGTGCTGGGAATTGATATGGCCTGTCCGGCCTTTTTCCGCACCGGTTATAACGCTGCAACGAAGGAGCTGTTTCTTGCGTATGACATCGGACTTGCACCCGAGCGGCCTGTGGCACACTTGCGTTTCTGTAAATTTAGCTTCGACCCGAAATGGCGGTTTCGTGCTGCGCTTGCGCGATTTTATGAAATTTTTCCCGACTATTTTCGCTGTCGCACGCCGCAGCAAGGGCTATGGATGCCATTTGCCAAAATCAGCGAAGTAAAAGGATGGCAGGATTTCGGCTTTAAGTTCAAAGAAGGTAACAATGAGACCGGATGGGATGATGAGCAGGGGATACTGACCTTTCGTTACACTGAGCCGATGACCTGGTGGATGCCGATGGCAAAAGAATTGCCCCGCACACTTGAGGCGGCTTTAGCGGAGGCACGAGGGCTTGCTGAGAAGAAAAACTCAAGTGCACAGGCGCTATTTAGCAGCGGCTTTCACGATGAAGCCGGTCGTTTTCCTGCTCATCTGCTCGATACTCCGTGGTGTAACGGGGCCGTGTGGAGTATGAACTCTATGCCGGATGTCTCCGGTGAAATCACGGACTTCAAAAACAAATGGAACGAGAAAGTTCGTGAGGAGCTTTACGGCCCCGGTCGCAATGCCGATTTGGACGGCGAATATATTGATTCGAGCGAGGGGTATGTGACCGAGGAGCTTGATTTTCGCCGCGACCATTTTGCCACCGCCCGGACGCCTTTGGTATTTTCTCTCGAGGGCCGCAAGGTCGCCATTTTTCGCGGGCTGATTGCGTTTGAGTATGTCCGCGCTATCGAAAAAGATATTCATAGTATGAATAAACTTATGATGGCTAACGCAACGCCTGCGAGATTGTGCTGGCTGGCAGGATTGTTGGATGTGATGGGCACGGAGACCGATTGGAATCCGGGCGGCGTATGGAGACCGATGTCAGATAGCGAGCTGCTTTATTGCCGGGCGTTGTGCAAAGGCAAGCCCTATTGTTTTCTAATGAATAACCGCTTTGAGGAATTCTCGAATAAACTTGTCGAGAAATATATGAAGCGGTGCCTCGCTTATGGGATGTTTCCGGGCTTTTTTAGCCACAATGCCTCTGAGGGACATTACTTCACTCGCCCCCAGTTTTACGACCGGGACCGAGAGCTGTTTAAGAGGTATGTTCCGCTTTGTAAGCTGGTTGCCGAGGCGGGCTGGGCGCCGGTAACCGGTGCAGCTTCGAGCGAGACCTGCGTTTATGTCGAGCGATTCGGCGAGAAGCTCCTGACCATATTCAATGACAGCGCCGAGCGTCGAACCGTGACAATTACCATCGAACAGGACCGACCAGAGACAAGTCGGGAATTGCTGAGCAACAAGACTATCCGGTGGGATAATGGCCAGACCACAATTACGCTTGATAGCGAAGATGTCGCGGTTGTTCAATTGGACTGATTTTTGTATTGACTTTTTCGGTTGGACGGTAAGGCGGTAGGACAGTTAGCTGGTTGGATGCTGGGTGTGCGCAAAGAAGCCGCCGGGCGCGTGGTGATTGCGGCACCCGGCGGCGAATATACAGCACGCAGTAGGCGCCCCGCATAAGGTTACTCTTCCTCACCCTCAGCAATCGTCCAGGTCTCGATTACCTGGAAGCCGGCACCTGCAGCAGGTTCGGCTTTGTATGTAGCGATAACCTTCGCGCCGTGCATTTCGACGATGATGTATCCAAATTCGTTAGTCCGAGTCGCGGCTTCAGAGACAATCAGCGGGTTCACCAATACAAGTGGGTCATGTGGCGGTAAAGTTGGCAGGGCTATCCCTGTATAAGATTCAATGTAAGGGCCCAAGTTGTAGGCTGCTGGGAACGCCGGAGGCACTGGTGCACCACCATTTCCGATGATAGTCTGGCGAATCCAACGGCCTTCGGTGTCAACCGCCAGGCCTCGGCCATAGATGTGCTCGTGTCCGCAGAAATATTCCGCTCCCACACCGGCGAGACTGCTCCAGAATGTGTCGCGCATTGCGACGAAATCAATTCCCCTGAAATCGTAGCTGAACTTCGCGTACGGTGTAGCCAGCCCGTCCTTTACGACCGTAAATGGCATTTTTGTGGAATCCCAGGTCTGATACGCTGGTGTATGGCCAAAGACAAATGTGTGAGGCCTATCTGACTCGGAAAGTAGCCGGTCGAGCCACACCTGAGCTTCCGGAGTAATAACGTGGGTATCGCCATCGGCCAGAGGCGATACGTATTGGTCGATTCCTACGAACAGACAATTCTTGTGTTTGAAGGAAAAGGTCAGGCCTTCTTCTCCTGCAGGCCCATTCAGACGCAGTTGTCCAATACCGGGCATACCATTTGTAAAGTTTCTCCACACATCTTCAGACGCGGTTACCTCCTGATTACCGCGGACGGGGTAAATAGGAAGCTCGCCGGAGGCCGTATTCCAGATGTTCGCCCAATCTGCCAATTCCTCGCTCAACAGAACATCTGCCGTTTTGCCATTTATCTCTTTTCTCCATTTCGAGACCAGGTCGCCAACGTTCAACACAAACTCTACGTCCTCATTTTTGAGGGCTATCCCCAGGTCCTGGAGCACCAGCTTGTTAATACCACCATCCTTGTAGCCGATACCTTTGCCGGTGACAGGGTCTATCTGGACGTTGGGGGCTTTGTTGTCACCGCGGTGGTCGCCCATCACTGCGAACCGCCACGACTTGGCCCACGTAGAAGAAACGGCACATAACATCAGCACAGCTACCATGACTACGCAAATTATTTGTTTGGTTCTCATAATAGGTTCTCCTTAAGAATTTTTTTTTCGTTATACCTCCTCCCCACTAAAGCTTGCTTAATCCATTGGTGTAAATATGTAGTTTTGATTGACTTGATTTGTTTTTCATTGCACCTCCTTTCTGCTCTTCTGCAATAGCAAGATAAGGCTTTCTACCGTGCTACAAGCCGTTAAACAACCTATTTTGTTTTTTCGCTGTGTTCTCGAATTCTTATACGCAAAACGTTTCTGGTATTGCGCAAATTTTGTCAATTTGTATGCTTTTTTGGCCTCAATAACCTCTGCTTTGAGACGTAGATAGGGCCCTTTTCGTAATTAGGAAGGCAACGTAAATCAAATGTTCGCGTTTTCTCATTGTCCCTTCATTTCCAACAGAGTTTTGTGGCGGAAGAATTCGGAAAAGGTAAAAAGGCACCTCTATGCCATCTTTATTTGAGACGCATAGTATAAGATGCCGGGGATTGTATAAATCTAGATAACTACTGGATTTTGAGGGTGGGGCGAGTTGGTATCCTAAAGCGTTATGGTAAGGCGGAAAATGGAGTATTGTGGTAAAGCAGTGGGGCTTTTCAGCCGATAAAAGTATTGAAAATTTTAAGTGTTTTTCTCCCCTCCGGAAAACATCGGGTGGCTAACAGTTGCTCGATGTTTTCTTTTTTTCAAATACACAAAGTTTTCTACCGCAGAGACCGCAAAGCTCGCAGAGAAAATTAGATAAGAAAATCTCTGCGGTCTCGGTGCTCTCGGCGGTGAATCATAGTCTTATACGTTTTTGCCGCAGCATTTTTTGTATTTTTTTCCGCTGCCACAAGGGCAGGGGTCGTTTCGGCCGACTTTCGGCTTGTCGAGTTTTATCTGCTTGACGACCTGCTCACCCTGCGGGGCCTGAGCGGCGGCTCGCTGCTGTTCGGTCATTGTGAATTGTCCGACCTCATCGTGGGCCGTTCGGGTAACATTCCAGACGCTCCTTGCTCTTGCGCCGGCTTCGAGGCGGACCTTGAAGATAATGTCGGTGACGCGGTCTTCGATGGTTTCGAGCATCTCGTTGAACATTCGGAAGCCCTCTCGCTTGTATTCGACTTTTGGGTCTTTTTCGGCGAAAGAGCGGGTCCAAATACTATCTTTGAGGTGGTCCATCGCGTAGAGGTGGTCTTTCCAGGTGCTGTCATAGACGTGGAGCAGAACATATTTTTCAAGGTCGCTAAGCTCTTTGCGGAGGAATTCTTTTGCGACTTCGGAGAGATTATCTTTTAGTTTTGGACCGTCGCCGAGGTCCTGCTCGGTCAGTGATGCCTCGAACCTTTGGTTGGCCCAGTTGACTAACTCGCTTATGCTCAGATTGGCGATTTTCTCGGCAAGCTCCTGTTCCATTTTTCCATTGTTGAAGCTTTCGCTTAGCTGGAGCAGTTGTTCGTGGACAAGGCGAGGTTTGGTGTTCTGGATTTGTTCGGCGGAGAGGCCGGCGTTGTATTTTTTATTTGCCCACTCGGCCAGCGCCTGGAACGCATAAACGTTGGTTGTCTGCGGGCCATAGACCATATTCATTGCGAACTCGACCGGATATTCGATTTCTCTTTGTTTGTATTTGGCGGAGGCGGCGTCAATAATAAGTGCCGCGTCCTGCGAGGCGTTGAATCCTTTTAGCTGTTCGAGGTCAAGTTTTATGTCAAATTTTGCTCTTACCCATTCGACAAGACGGCGGACAGAAAAATCTTTTATGACGAAGTCTGTTAGCTGGGAGCAATCCTTTTTGCCGATTTGCTCGGCGGCGGCGGAAATCAGCTGCTGCTGGATTTCGTCAGGCGATTGCTCTTTGATTTTGGCGGGGCTCAAGCTGACTTTGAATGCGCTCATTGCCCATTTGCACAAGGAGGGAATGTCCCAGGTTTGCCTGTCATCGTCGTCTTCGAGATATTCGCCCATAGTGAGCATTATGTCATCGGCTGTGGCATCTTTTGCCCTCTCTTTTATCAGTTGCTCGATTTCGTCCGGCCCAAGCTCGCCGATGTCTGAAGTTTTTAATTCGACGCCGAAGTTGGTTTTGGCCCATTCGACAATGCACCTGGCTGGGTAGTCCTGGCTGAGAATGGCGCTGCAGGTTTTTGTGACGGCAGAGGAAATCATCTCCTGGATTGTGGATTTGAGGCCTTTGCCGGCGAGGATTTTGCGTCTGCGGGTGTAGAAAATTTTTCGCTGATAGTCCATTACCTCATCATATTCAAGGAGGCTCTTGCGTATCTCGAAGTTTCGCTCTTCGACTTTTTTTTGCGCCCTTCCAATGCCTTTTGATATTCTGCGATGATAGATTGGCTGGCCTTCTTCCCAGCCGATCCAGGAAAGGGCTTTTACGGTCCATTCGGGAGCGAAGGTGCGCATCAAGTCGTCATCGAAGCTGAGAAAAAACTGGCTGGAGCCCGGGTCTCCCTGTCTGCCGCAACGCCCGCGAAGCTGGTTGTCGATGCGTCTGGCCTCGTGCCGTTCGGTGCCCAGCACGTGCAGTCCTCCGACCCATCTTTGACCCTTAGATATCTGGAAAACGTGTGCTATCGGGTCGGTGGACCTGAATGTTATCTCGCTGCCGCTGTCGCGCTGCCTGAGCGTATATATCATCACACGTTTGTCAGATGGGTCACCTTCGTCCTTTACGACCTCCCAGAGAACGCCCGGAGCGAGTTTGATGTCTGTGCCGCGGCCTGCCATATTGGTTGCGATAGTTATATTGCCGCGGGTTTTGCCGGTTCGGTCTGTGTGCTGCTGGCCGGCTTTGGCGATAATGAGCGCTTCTCTTGCGTGCTGCTTGGCGTTAAGAATTTCGTGCTCAAGGCCGTAGCGGTTTGTCAGGGCCGCCGAGAGGGCCTCATTTTTTTCGATGCTGGTTGTGCCGATGAGCAGGGGTCTGCCGGCAGCGCTGATTTGATTTATCTCTTCGACGACGGCGTTGAATTTTTCACGCAGCGTTTGGTATATGACGTCCTCACGGTCTTCTCTGATGCAGAGCTCGTTGGTGGGAATTACGACGACATCGAGCTTATAGATTTTCATAAACTCTTCGGCTTCGGTGGCGGCTGTGCCGGTCATTCCTGCGATTTGGTCGTAGAGTTTGAAGAAGTTTTGCAGCGTGATGGTGGCCAGCGTCTGAGTTTCTTCTTTTACCTGGACGGTTTCTTTTGCCTCTACTGCCTGGTGGAGGCCATCGGACCACTGCCTGCCGTGCATCAGCCGGCCGGTGAATTCATCGACTATGATGACCTTGCCGTCCATAACGACGTAGTCTTTTTCTTTTTCAAAGACGACGTGGGCGCGGAGCGATTGTTCCAACAGATGCGGCCATTCCATATTTGAGCCGACAAAGAAAGACCCGATGCCTGCGGCTTCCTGGGCGGCTCCAACGCCTTCGTGGGTGAGATGGACCTGTTTTCGGTCAAATTCGACTTCGTAGTATTGGACGGCCTGTGGCAGCCGGGCCTCGGCGGCCTGAAGGTCTGCCTGTGATTTTTCGATGGCCTTGAGGGCTTTTTCGACGCGTTTTTGGTCTTTATCTTTTTTTGCATCAGACAACTCACCTTGAGCGGATGCCATGGCTCGCTGGGCGGAATCGACCTGGTTTTTAATGTGGTCGTAGGTGCTCTGAAGGCCGATTAGTTTTCTTGCGACCTGGTCGGCTTTTTTGTATCTGCTTACATCATCGAATGCCGGACCGGATATAATCAAAGGTGTCCTGGCTTCATCAATGAGGATTGAATCGACTTCATCGACTATTGCATACTCGAGCGGGCTTTGGACCATTTGCTCGAACGCAGTTTTCATATTGTCGCGCAGATAATCGAAGCCGAACTCGTTATTTGTGCCGTAGGTTACGTCGCAGCCGTACTGGCCTTTTCGCTCGTCGCCGCTTGTGTCCATATCCGCCTGGATTGCGCCTACGGTCAGCCCCAGAGCCGTATAGATTGGGCCCATCCATTCTGCATCGCGTTTGGCAAGGTAATCGTTGACGGTAACGATATGGACTTTTCTTTCGGTAAGGTGGACCAGATATACTGCCAGCGTTGCGACGAGTGTTTTGCCTTCGCCGGTTGCCATTTCGGCGATTTTGCCTTCATAGAGAACGTTACCGCCGATAAGCTGGACATCGAAGTGCCGCATCTGGACATTTCGCCTTGCGGCTTCACGAACGACGACGAAGGCCTCGGGCAGAATGTCCTCGGGAGTAGCACCGGCTTTTAGTGCAGCTTTGAACTCGGCGGTTTTTGCCTTGAGAGCTTCATCGTCAAGTTTCTGTATTTGCTCTTCAAATTCTTCTGCCTGCCGGCCGATTACCGAATAGGCCTTGACCAATCGCTCGTTGCGAGAGCCGAAGATTTTTATGAGTATTTTACTTATTTTGTCCAGCATTAGACCGACAAAACTCAAAATCCGAAGCACGAAATCCGAAACAATCTCAAATGACCAAAATACAAAATTCAAAACTTAGGTTTCGAACATTTGAAATTAGAATTTTGAATTTGTTTCGGGTTTCGAAATTCAATATTCGGATTTGCTTTTTGTTATTCCTTTACTCTTGTTACATATCTATATGTGCCGGTATCGGTTCGCACGATATCGCCAACCTTCATATACGTTTAACGGTTTATGAAGCCAGTATTGCAAAAGTTTGCCAAAATGTCAAGGAGGCAAAAATAGAAACTGTTCTTGAAAGGAAAAAGTATAACAGTAAAATGTTAACACCCGAAGCTGAAGCCGCTTCCTGATTCGAAGCTAATTCTATTTCGTTTTTCCTGAAACATACACTATATAATACCAGGGATGAAGGAACGTTATGGTTGAAGTGAAAAATAATAGATTTAGGACCTCGAGTGGTCAAAAGCCCCAGATATTGGATTTTGATTACGTGAGCGCTCCCGTAGAGGTTGTCTTCGAGAAGTTGAATACTTCTGCTAAGGGTCTTTCTGAAACGGAGGCCCAAAGACGTCTCGAAGAATACGGCTATAACGAACCTGCCAGAAAGAAGAAAAGGACTATCCTTTTTCAAGTTCTTTCAAAATTTGTCAATCCGTTAGTAATTGTGCTTTTGATTATCGCAGCATTTTCCTTGTTCTTTGGCGAAGAGATTAGTGCGATTCTGGTTGTCCTAATGGCAATTATGAGTGTGTTTCTTTCTTT
>CAZKOQ010000069.1:0-12778 GCA_964554425.1 uncultured Pirellulales bacterium
CCTCTGTGGCAGGGCAACCTCCAGCCCAATCACAATCGATCAGGATGAAAATACCGCCCCTGCCTTGCATTTTCCGTGCAGCAAGTTCCACTTGCCGTTCTAGTTCATCTTTCTTTAGCAGACGTGATTCTGACACTCGGAGAACGGGTTTTACGTCAACCACGGTTGATGAGTCCAATTCCCTCGCGATACGTCGGATCAATATTGGAACCGCCTCTACCTCACCGTGACCTCCAACAATCGCGGCTATCCTCACTTGTGTCACGATTCCAGTCTCCCAAAGAGCTCGTATTGCTTTACCGGTGTCCGTTTGATGACCTCAAGGTCTGGTGCCAATTGCCCTTGTTTCAGCAATTCACCGGCTGTAAAAAGCCGATCCCGCATAGAGCTACGGTCCGCCTCGTTGACCGGCCCTATCTTGGTTTCGCCGTTTTCGCTCACGACACCAAGAACCCAATCGTCTCTCAAATCCTTGTCATCCAGGAGATCAGGACTGTGACTTGTCACCAATACCTGCATATTATCAGCCGCTGCCCGCAGGGCATCCCTTAGAACGCCTGCGGCACCAGGATGTACCGCCGCTTCCGGCTCCTCAATGCCTACCAAAGGAATCCGCTTGCCTCCTCCGTTTGCCGACTGAAACAATGCCGTCAATACCCCCAAGGCCCGCAGGGTACCGTCGGACATGTTCTCCGCAAAGAACCTCCAAGGAGCTTCGTTGCTGCCTATCTTTTGTCGGAATTCTAGGGTCTCTTTTTTCTGAACATGCTTGACAGATACATCCTGCACACCTGGAACGACCTTCGATAGAAATTCGACAACGCGGTCTCTGGCCTCGCGGTTTTCCTTCTTCAACACGTTAAGAACACTCGCGAGATTGCCGCCGTCTCGGCGCAATATCTCGCCAGCATCCGCA
Source organism: uncultured Pirellulales bacterium (assembly GCA_964554425.1). Classification (GTDB taxonomy): domain Bacteria; phylum Planctomycetota; class Phycisphaerae; order Sedimentisphaerales; family Anaerobacaceae; genus CAYWXK01. The sequence goes on from CAZKOQ010000069.1 coordinate 917, forward strand.
GTCTGGAGTTCACGGATCGCATCCGGATTCAAATTGTAGAAACCCATATGTGAAAGCGCGTCATACAACGGCCGAAACTCGGACAGTCCGGAAACCGCCACCAGATAGAGTCGGTCGGATGCCGCAGATGGGACAATATTCGAGTGACTTTTTATAACCTTGCCATTACCCACCTCGTAGAACCATTCATCCGAGAAACCAGGCCCGTAGACGTGACACTCCTCGTGCTGGACCTCAAAGCCAGCCTTCGGCAACGCGCCGATGCGAAAAGAGTAATATCCGGAGTATCCGTCTGGCAAAACGAATTCAAGGCGTATCCCGAAGTGCGTTGGGTGTCCGGACGAACGACGACGAACCTCACCGATACCGCCTCTTTCCCGCAAGGCATGGTCCAACGAGGTATTCAGTGATTCCGTCACAAACCGCAGGGCATCGATGAAATTACTTTTTCCTGCTCCGTTCGGCCCCACCAGAAAGCTCAAGCGATCAAGTGTTACCGAGCAGTTTGCGATGCTCTTGTAGTTTTTAAGAACCACACGTTTTAGAAAAACAGGGCTTTTCATGACTTTCATAACTATCTCCTGTCTTGGTTAGTGTTATTATGGTCGCAACTGTCGCTTGAAACAAGAGAACTCGGCCCGGCACACAAATATCAGGTTCCGCTTGATAATAAACCATCAACAGGCAATAGTCAAAATGAATAATGGGGACGGCGGGGTTGTTGAAAAAGGCGCTCCGAGCGATTTCAGGGGCGCATTATTCTCTCACAATCGCAGGTTTTGTTCCTATCTTGGGGGGTTTTTTAACGCCCTCACAGCCACCGTTTTTTGCGCCTGTTCAAAATTCTTTAGCCATTTGTTTTGCTTTTTCGATAGCTTCAGTCCGTCTTTGCTCTGCGACATCTTTGCCTTTAGCGAGCGTAGGTCCAACTATTACCGAGCGGACATTGGTTAAGCCGATAAATGCAAGTATCAATTCAAGATACTTCTTTTGCAGGTCATACGCTTCGCCGGCGGTTCCGGGCGGATACTCGCCGCCGCGTGCATAGGCGATAAAGACCGCCTTTTCTTTAACCAAGCCCTGATAGTTTCCGCTTTTATCAACGGTGAATGTGTAGCCGGGCTGGACGATGATGTCTATGTATTGCTTGAGGCGATAGGGAATCGAGAAATTCCACATCGGCGTAGCAATGACGTAAATATCAGCCGATTTGAACTCTTCGATTATAGAGACGATTTTGTCCCATATTCGGCGGTCGTCTTGCGAATGTTCTTGGTTGTGCATTATTTTGTATTTTGCGGAGGCGGCGCTGAAATCAAAGGGCGGAAGCTGCTTTTTGAAAATGTCGATTGTTTTAATATTGACGCCCGGATGGGTCTGGCGATACGCATCGACAAATGCGTCGGCAACGGCGATTGAAAACGACAGCTCGCCCATAGGCGATGCCTTGATGTATAAGAGATTAGCCATAACGACCTCACTTTCAGTGTAATACGCGATAAATCCGAAATTCGAAACTCGAAATTCGAAACAAATCCGAAATACAAATTACTGAAACATCCAAAAGTTTCCCTTCCAAAAACAAGATGTGTTCCTGCCCATGCTACTTGCTCTCACGGGCACAAGCTGCACAGGAGTAACGGCTTTTCAAAGAACAAACAATTATCAATCTACCCACAATATATCTTAGAGCTTACAATTTCAAATATTCTTTAATCAGGCAGCCATCGCAGGGGCAAAATGCGCGGATATTCTTTTCGGGTGTGCCTGGCGGGACTTCGCAGCCGGGCATTAAAATATACTTTTGCCCGCCGGTTTTTATGCACTCTCTGGCGGCTTGGGCGACATCCTGGGGGCTGCCCTGGAGCAGGACGCCGGAGGGATTGAAGTTGCCGCACAGCGTAATTTTCGAGCCGACGATTTTTCTTGCATAGTCGAGAGGGACCATCCAATCGACATCTATAATATCTGCGCCGGTTTGAGCCATAAATGTGATGTGGTTTTTTATGTTGCCGCAGACGTGGAGCTTGACGGCGGCGCCGGCATTGTGAATGGCAGCGATTAGCTTTTGCTCAAGAGCCAGGATGCAATCCTTATACATAGCCGGTGATATCAAACTCGCGGCGGAATCGCCGATGCCAATCATATCTGCTCCTGCCTTGATTTGGGCGAGGGCAAATTTGATTTCATTTTGAATAATAATCTCGCCGGCCTTGGTAAAAATGTGCGGATTATCTACCAGGTCGAGCATTGTCCTTTCGAGGCCCCGCAGGTCGGCATATTCCGCCATTGGGCCTTCCACCCAGCCGAGGACGCTGTGGGTTTGGCCTACGCGGTCGGCCATTTTGCGGACACTTTCTACCCGCTGCTTTGGGCGGGGTGCATTTTCGATATCAAACGGTCTTATTTTTGATATGTCATCGAGTGTTTTTATTAAGACACTTTTGGGCCTTCCGACGCCATCTTCGGGGTAGTCAAATTCCATACCGTATGCGGATGCCTCCCGCCACGGGTCGCTTATTGCGCTGACCTGGTCGAGGTTGAATGAGCCGGCGACGGCAAGCTGGGCCTCCACCAGGACATCGCCATCTAAGTAATAATCTCTGTAACAGTGGCCGATGAAGCCGGCTGCCCAGGACATAAGAATTGGAGTTACAGCGGGCCGGTCGTAGGGCTTGCCTTTGATAATTGCATAAATCCGCTCTTTGGGAGTCATAAATAACCTTATGATTTACCATTTACCATTTACTATTTACTATTTTTAATTGTCAATAGAATGATGATTATAAATGATTGGAAGGAAAGTTCACGGATTTTTTCAGTTATTAACCACGGAGTTCGCAGAGAACGCAGAGAAAATATTAAAAAAGTAAAGTTGTTTTGTATGTTTTATCTCTGTGGTCTCAGCGTTCTCTGCGGTGAAATGTTAATGTTCTTCGAGCCAGTGAAATGCGAGCAGAGCAAAGTCTTTGAAATTAACTTCACAGTCGCCATTTATGTCGCCGGCGACAATGGTTTCGCAGATGGGTTCTCCGAAGTATGATTTGCTCGCCTCGGCTGTTCCGCCATAGGCGCCCATATTGATAATTCCGCCATTTGGAAACGGCTCCAGGCCGATGGGACTGCTTGGATTACCAGCGTCAATGCAAGGACTCGTAACGTCGTCTTTGATCCAGCCCGCTATCAGCGGGTCCCATCTTCCTGCTTGTGATTTCAAGTGATAGTTGCCATTGACCCAGAAATCGTTATTTGGCTCTTGAGGCGTTCCGTTTGGGTCCCAATAACCTGGCTCGGCAAAACAGGGGTCTTTGTCAATGTTCCCTTCGTCTGGCCAGCCGCCCTGGACGTCACTGTAGGTTACTTTTATTGTTGAGCGGTCGTTGTTCCACAACCAATTAGGCCCATTCCAGATAATGCAGTTGAGCATTGTTACAGTGCTGGGAAAGCTATACTGGTCAGAATCACAGGCCATTGCCGCTCCATTCGGTGCATTGTTATCCGCGATTGTGCAGTTGGTCAGAGTCGGGCTGCTGTGGTCGTTGCTGAACATCCCGCCGCCCCGTTCAGTGGCCGAGTTACTGCGGAAGGTGCAGTTGGTTACCGTCGGACTGCTGTACCGGTCGTTATACATCCCGCCGCCGTCGTTCGCCGAGTTTGCGCTGAAGGTGCAGTTGATTATGGTTGGGCTGCTGCCCCCGTTGAACACCCCGCCGCCCCTGTATTGGGCCGAGTTGCCGCTGAAGGTGCAGCCCTCCAGAGTCGGGCTGCTGGAGTTGTTGACCATCCCGCCGCCGGCGCCGGCCGAGCTGCCACGGAAGGTGCAGCCCTTTACGGTCGGGCTGCTGCGCCAGTTGTACATCCCGCCGCCGCCCCATTCAGCCAAGTTTCCGCTGAATGTGCAGTTGGTTACGGTCGGGCTGCTGTTGTTGTAGTTGTACATCCCGCCGCCGTAGTTGTGCGGCGAAATGCCATTTGCGTTACCCCCGGTAATCGTGAAGCCATCGAGAATGGCTGTAGCGTCCAGCTTCAAACCCCACGGATGGTAGAAAACGTGGTAGCAGTTATCTCCGATATACGCAGGGATGCCAATGTCGCCGTAAAGGATAGTGTTGTATAAAACAATGTCGCGAGTATTGGGGTCCGGCTTGCCAAATCCAGCATATCCACCCTTAATAGTTACGCCGTTTATAAGCTGGAATGTGGCTTTCCGGTCGCCTGTGCCGTTGGGTTCGGCAGAGCTCCTGTCCGGTTTATAAATGCCTGCTGCTACACAAATCTCTACCGGCTTTTGTGCCGACTTCGCATCCGCCAGCGCATCTTGTAAATAATTATACGCATCCGCCCAGTTCAAGCCGTTATTTAGGCCATTTGCATCGGCGTCAACGTAGATGATTTTTGGTGGAGGGTCAGCAGATGCTATATTCAGCAAAAGGACAGCCATAATCAGCCAGATTTGGGCATTTACGCCGGCAATCATTTGCTTACTCCGCAAATATGTCTTTGCAGGAATTAATATAGCAGATTGGGTGATTGGAGGCAAGAAATTTTTGATTTCCAATTTGCTATTGGGGACGAGATGAAAGGCAAGAAGGTGAAACGAACCCAATTGGATGGAAATGGCGGTTTTTGGCTTGATTAGCCAGGTGAAAGAAGGTTAGATAGAAGCGAATAGAGTTCGGAGTTTATAGTTCATACTACTTCGTCAAATATGATTTGAGGGGTTGTCATGCTGAACGAAGTGAAGCATCTGGCCTTATCAAAGAGAGATTCTTCGGCTTCCACCCTCCGCAGTAGCAGAGCTACTGCTACGGAGGACGGCTCGCCTCAGAATGACACCTATCATTTGATGCGTGACGGACCAATAGTTTGTTGTTCATAGTTTATTGATAAATAATAGCAGTTATCGAAGGCGGACAAAACTAATATACAAACTGTGAGCGGTAGGTCAGCAACGTATAACGGATTGGGTATAGAAATTTTCAAGGAGGTGCAAAATGAGCGTGACGGCTTTTCTGGACGAGGCAAAGGTCAAGTATGAGGTTACCAAGCACAAGCCCGCTTTTACGGCGCAACAAGTGGCGGCGGCGGAGCACGAGCCGGGCAAGTTCGTGGCTAAGCCGGTGATTGTCAAGGCGGACGGGCAATATATGATGTGCGTTCTTTCAGCGTGCTATAAGATTGATTTGGGTGCGCTGAAGAAGCAGCTTGGGGCAAAGGCGGTTGAGCTGGTTGGAGAAAAGGATATTGAGAAAATGTTTCCTGATTGTGAGCTTGGAGCGGAGCCGCCTTTTGGGAATCTGTATGATTTGCCGACCATTATGGACAAGGCATTGGAGAAGGACGAACACATTATGTTCCAGTGCGGCAGCCACGAGAAGGCGATACGGATGAAGATGGCAGATTACCGCAAGCTGGTTAAGCCGAAGGTGCTTGAGTTCAGCTACCACGTAACTTCGTGACGTTTTGCGAGAAAAAAGAACCCCCAGTAAAACTGGGGGCTAAATAAAAAATTAACCAATTTCTTCGTCTATCCAGGCGAGAAGCTCTTTTAGCTCGCCGATGGTGATGTCGCCCATGTGGGCGATTCGGAAGGTCAGGTCTTTTAGCTTGCCGTAGCCATTTCCGAAGGCGGTGTTGTGCTTCTGTTGGACGGCGGCGATTACCTCGGCGACGTTGAGGTTTCGGGTGTTTTTAATTGCTGTGAGGGTGTCGGAGGCATATTTTTCTTCGCAGAAGAGTTCGAATCTGTCCTTTGCCCAGGCGCGGACGAAATCACCCATTTGTTTGTGGCGTTTCCAGACGTTTTCCATACCCTCTGCAAGCAGCCGATTGCACTGGTAGTTGAGGGCCATAATGTGAGGAATGGCGGGCGTGGCCGGCGTCTGGTTTTTCTCCGCGGACTTTGCGTAGTTCTGGAAGTCAAAGTAGTAACCCCTGGCGGGGACGGTTTTACTCTTTTCCATCGCACGTTTGCTGACGGCTGCGACGGCCAGCCCCGGCGGAATGGCAAAGGCCTTCTGGACAGAGCAGAATGCGACGTCCCAGCCGAGCCGGTCGAAGTGTAAAGGCAGGCCGACCATACCGCTGACGGAATCAACAAAGACAAGAACTTCGGGGTATTTTTTCTTCATCATATCGCTTATTTCATAGACGGGGTTTGTCAGGCCGGTGCTTGTTTCGTTGTGGACGATTGTAACGGCGGCGTATTTGCCGGCGGCGAGCTTCTTGTCGATGATTTCAGGGAGGTTTGGCTGGCCCCATTCGGCTTTAAGGTCATCGACGTTTCTGCCGCAGGAGCGGGCGACGTCGCCCCACTTTTCGCTGAAGGCGCCGCAGGATATGCAAAGGACGGTTTCGTTTGGGGCGACGCAGTTACGGATGGATGCCTCCCAGACGCCTGAGGCGGAGGATGTGAAGATAAAGACGTGCTGTGTGGTGAAAAGAATTTTTTTGAGCATATCGACCGTCTCGCCGTGGAGCTGGGCGTATTCTTTGCCGCGATGTCCGAGGGTGGGCCGGGCAAGCTGCTGTAGAACGTCTGAATTAACCTTCACGGGACCAGGGATAAACAATCTTGGCGGGTTTTTCCAATCTACCATACATATTCTCCGAAAAAAGCTAAAGTTTGTTAACGGTCAGACCTGAGTACATTTTTGGGTAAAAGTAGGTCGATTTTTGCGGCATTCTCTCGCCGGCGTCAGCGACGAGCTTAACCTGGCGTATTTTTGTTGCGTTCAGGAAGAATGCAATTTGTTTCCGGCCTTTGTCAACCTTCTCAATTGCTTCATCGACGGCGTTATTCATATCTTTTACGTATTCGACGCTGCCATCGGAGGTGAGCTGTTTTTCGCCGATGGCGAGGAGTTTCTCGAAAATGAGCTTCTGGAGGATAGCGACATCAAGCGACCTCCAAGCGGAACTTTTGTCCGAGGACACCGAGCTCATCGTGTGTTTATCTTTGAGGACGGCGACGTGGAAGCTTTTTGCGGCGTAAATGCCAAAGGCGTTTTTGTTCTTTTTGTGTTCGGCTTTCATCCTCGCGAGCATTTTTTGCCTGGCGTTACATTTAGCTGAGGCGGAGTCAAACGGCAGATGCGTAATTTCGAAATCGTCTTTGAGGTCTGCAATTAGCTTTTTGACGCAGAAGCTGCCGATATTTCCGACGAGGCGGTGTGTGGCTAAGATAACCAAACCATCCTGGCGGATATTGCTGAAGGCGAGCATCTGGTATTTAGCTGCGGGATTGGCGGTTTCCTTAGAATACATCAGGCCGGTCGTATAGCGGTGATGACCGTCGGCGATGATGCAGGTTTTGTTGCTCAACATTTTTACTATCGCATCGATTTCGTCTTTGTCGGTTATTGGGAACAAGCGGTGCCGCACATTCTGGTCATCGAGGCAATTGAGGAGCGACTTTCGGGCGGCGGCAATTCCGATAATTTTGTCTGCGATTTTTTTTCTGTCTTCATACAGCAAAAAGACCAGCTCGAAGTCGGCGGCGGCTGCCCTTTTGAGATTGAGGCGGTCGGTCATAGGGTCGGTAAGGATTTTCTCGTGGGGCTTGACAGGACCGGCCGGGCTAAAATCTTCGAGCTTGGCGAGGGCAACAAAGTTTAGACGTTGGAAGCGGGTTCCGGCCAGCTCGAAGTTCTGGATATAAGCATAAATCGTTTCGCAGGTATCTTGCTTTAAGACGCCTTTTTTGAGCCAAGTATTGAAGTGCTTTGCAGCCCTTGTGTAGGGATTGCTGTTGCGGCTATCGGAGGGCGCCGATTTCCCTTTAGTAATTCTGATGATGTTGTATTTACTTTTTTTATAAAGCTGGTTCTGCTGGGCGGGGCTGATGACGTCATAAGGGGGTGCGATGCACCTGCAGATGCTGCCGACCATCGTCTTGTTGAACCTGAATGCCTTGAAAGGTCTGATTTCCATCAAGCTTGCCGAAAATCACATAATCTATGCTTTGTAGCTGCTATTTACTTTTCCACTGTTTGAGATTCCTTATAATGACAGGGAAATTACAGGATGGAGAATGTTACTTGAAGTAAAAAGGATTGTCAAGTGAGATTAGCTCAAGAATGGGCGCCGCAAGGTATTGATGCAGGGATGCAGTGATAATGAAAGTAAGAAGGTTAGCTGGTTTTGCTATAATAGTGATTGTGTCGATAGGAGAAATGTGCTTTGCCTCCGGCGGAGATTTTGAATACTGGGCAGCAGAAGGGGTTTCCTTTGATATCAATCAGGACTGGGGATGCACGTTCGAAGAGGAGCTCAGGTTCAAGAATACCGGCGGTGAGCTTTATTATCAACATTCGGATTTAGGGTTTGTCTATAAGAGTCTTGCAAGCTGGATAGAATTAGGGGTCAATTTCAGGAAAGTATATAGCAAGGATAGTGAAGGGCAATGGAGGCAGGAGAACCTGCCACATTTGAACGCTACGTTAAAGGGGAAGGTTTTCGGGATAGACATCAGCGACCGGTCGAGACTGGAGTATCGCGATAGAGAAAAAGATGAAGATATCTGGCGATATAGAAATAAGCTGACGGTGAAGCTGCCTGTGGAGCTTACGGGACTTAAATTGCAGCCCTATTTTGCGGAAGAGGTGTTCATCAGTATGGACGGTGAGGATTTTAACCGCAGCAGGATGTCAGGCGGGTTTTCCATCAACCTGTCAAAGAAAATCAAGGGTGATATCTACTACCTCTGGCAGGCGGACAAGTCGGATGGAAGCTGGGAGGATACCAATGTGATAGGGACCGGTCTGCGGCTCTATTTTTAGAAAGGTTCGGGGAAAATACAAAGGGGCGGCCTGCCGTGGCCGCCCCCTTATTTTTGAAGGAGGAGGGTAGAGATTATCTACTTTTGATACGTTCTGGGAAAGCCGGGTGTTCAGCGATTTTGTAAAATATTCAGCAATACAGCAAGATTTCATTTTAATTTCGAGTAAAATAATCGTATTACCAGGATTGCAGTAAGGGCATTGTATGGCAAAGATAGCGGTCGATGCAGTGGTGCTGCCGTGCGAGGCAATGATGAACAGGGTCATTGAGGCAAATAAAGCGATGCAGAAACAGGTCAGCGGTAAGATAGTATTAGATAAGAATAGTTGTCTGCCCCATATTTCTTTGGCTATGGGGTGCATTGATGAGGGCGACCTTGGCGATATTGAGAGGGTCCTGGAATCGATTGCGAGGCGATATTGCGTGCAGAAGCTAAAGGTTGTCGGCGTTCATATCGGGACAAGCTCGGCTGGTGAGAAAGTGTCGGTTTTTCAGATAGAAAAAGACGAAACGCTGCAATCGCTGCATAAGGAGGTTATGGAGGATTTGGGTCGTTACTTTAAGTATGGAGCGACGGCGGAAATGGTGCTTTCGCCCCATAAAGGGGAGGAATCGACTCTGTGCTGGATTAAAAACTATGCCCAGAAGGCGAGTTTTGAGAACTTTTTCCCGCATATAACGGTTGGATATGGAGAAGCGGAAGATATTTCACAGCCGATAGAGTTTACGGCTTCTCGGCTTGCATTGTGCCATTTGGGGAATCACTGCACGTGCAGAAAGATTCTGGCATCAGTGGAGTTTGGAGAAACGGATAGGTTATGATTTTGAAAATTTCGAGCAGGAGTCTTGCGTTATAAGTGAAATGAAGGTATCTTGATTAGAATAAAAATGGATGCTATGGTTGACGGTGCAATTGCTGACTGTGTTGTATATAAGGGTCGGGTAAAGTGGTATCGGGTTAGGAGCTATCGGAAATGGAAATGAGACGGCGAGAATTTTTGGCGATGTCAGTTGCGGGCATTGGGGGGATGCTGTTTGGGTCAAGATTTGCGGTTGCCCAGGAGCAGAAGCCCAAGACGTATGACCCATACGAGCTTGTGCAGTTAGGCAAGACAAAGATTAAGCTCTGTCGTGTGGGATTGGGGACGGGGATGCGGGGTGGAGGTCGGCAATCTAACCACACGCGGATGGGGAAGGAGAAATTTGAGGAGCTGGTGCATGGAGCATACGAGCGCGGGGTGCGGCTGTTTGATGCTGCGGACCTTTACGGGACGCATCCGTTTTTGGCAGGTGCGCTGGCAAAGATGAAACGCAAGGACTATGTGATTTCGTCAAAAATCTGGTGGCATCAGGGCGGGATACCAGAAAAGGAGCGGCCGGATAGCGACATTGTTGTGGAGCGATTCTGCAAGGAGCTGAACACAGATTATATTGACATAATACTTTTGCACTGCGTATCGTCTGCGAAGTGGCCGGAGGAGCTGAGTAAGCAGATGGAGATATTAGAGAAGCTAAAGAAGAAGGGCGTTGTGCGGGCACATGGCGTATCGTGTCACGGGCTTGAAGCACTGGAGGCGGCGGCGAATGAGCCGTGGGTAGATTCGGTGCATGTGCGGATTAACGCATACGGAGAGAAAATGGATGCGCCGGTTGATAAGGTTGTGCCCGTGATTAAGAAGATGCACGAGGCAGGCAAGGGCGTGATTGGGATGAAACTGATAGGCGAAGGCGCCTTCCGTAACAGTGACGAGAAACGTGATGGGTCTATCAGGTTTGTGCTCGGATTGGGCTATGTGAATGCAATGGTAGTTGGATTTGAGAAGATTGAAGAGATTGATGACTTTGCGGCACGGGTTCGCAAAGTTCCTGTTGAAAGTAAGCCGATACAAGTCAGTATTTGCCGAGATATACAAGCGGCGTAGCGGGGGAGAAGGAGGTAACAAGTGAAGCTTAATCAGGATTTCAGGATGGCGGTCGAGACAGTTCTCTACCTCGGGAAAAACAAGAGCGGTAAGTATGTGCAGGCGGAGGAGATTGCAAAGAAATTGGATTTTTCTGTGGGGTATCTACAGAAGGCCATACAGGCGCTGAGCAGGCGAGGGATTGTGGAGTGCAAGCGAGGAAGGATTGGCGGGATGAAGATAGCAGCCAAGATGGTGACATTACGAGATATTTGGGAGGCAACGAACGGTGCGCTTGATTTTACGGACCCGCCGCTTCCGGTGATGGATAAGCCGATAAAGGCCTTTGCTCAGGCGATGGATAAGGTCATTATCTATAAAAAGAAGTAAAAGAGAAGGTTGGGAGTGTCCTTTCAGAAGAAATACCGCATCCCTTATCTCGGCGGGGGCTGGTAAATAACCATTCTACATTTGCCGGTCCACTGAGAGCACTAATTGCAACCCTTTATTGAGGAGCAAGGTAGGGATTTTGCGCATTTTTCCGGGGGAGTTTATTCGCGTCCTAAAATGCAGACAAAGTGCCATTGGCAGGCACGTATTTTCTTTACCTGGCGGTGGTGATTGGGATGACCGCAAAATTGAAAATCGGCTGTTTATAGGGCTACGTAGAAATCAACTGCAAATATGACCCTGTCCTTAAAGCCCGCCTACAGTTTCGCCGAATCTAATTGTTGGGAGTGCTGCGAATTTTATTGGAGTGTGGGTAACCAATGATTATTGAGGACAGAACCAGGCGTAAAAGATTGCGTCTGCTTATAAGCCGGTTGAACAAGGAGCGCAAGAGGCAGGCCAAGCAGATAGATATACTCTGCAACGACTTTATTGCCGCGCAGAGGGACTTTATCGCGCGGCTTAACACCATAGAGTTTGCGGTGAATTTTTATGAGTCGATTCTCGGGATGACCGACCTCGGCAATCTGCTGCAGGCGGCCGTCAAACTTATCCGGGAAGAGATTACCGATGCAAGTGTTACATTCTTTCTGCGTCAAGGCGAGGACTTTGAGCTGCATATATTTGAGAACGGGCAGGGGGACACAATTGAGAAGCGGCATCTGGAAAACTATTTCACATCGGAGCTAATGGACAATATCTGCAAGTCCAACAAGGTGTGCACGCTGGA
>CAZKOQ010000070.1:0-12634 GCA_964554425.1 uncultured Pirellulales bacterium
GATTATCGAGGAGGTTGCAAACGAGTTCGCTGGCAAAGCGAAGGTCTGCAAGCTCGACACCGAGCAAGCACGGGATAGTGCATTAGAGTTTGACATAAGCGGGATACCGACAACAATCCTTTTCAAGGACGGCCGGGAGCAAAAACGATGGGTCGGCCTGGTTAGCAAGAAGGCGCTGTCTTCTGCCATTGACAAGCTGCTTAAAGACAAGTCATAAGACCTGCCAATTGTGTTGTGTTTTGCCCTTTCGCAATTTTGCTTGTTGACTCTTGATGAGGGGGCTTATCAGCATTATAATGCTCGTTTTTGCATCAGGACATTTATTGCATGAAATAAGCCCAAGCAAAAGGAGCACGAGTAATGCAAACCCGCATATCAGTATTGTTAAGAGACCTGGTCGCGTTTTTATTGATGTGCTTTTTGTCCCAGGCGTCCTCTTACGCCCAGCCGCTCGCCAAGATAACCGTTGAGGCAGGGAAATACGCCCGAATCGACGCGCCCGTATCTGTATCTCTGAACGCGCTATCCGACATACCCGGTCGTCAAGGGCTTGGATTGATGGAAGTTAGCGGGTCTAAACGCGTGCTGGTTCCTTCGCAGATTGAACCTGGCGACCCGCCGAAACTCTGGTGGGTTCTCTCAGGCACCACGCCAGCCGGCAGCACGCGTATCTTCGAGATTGTGCCTGGTTTTGGTAACGATGTAGTGTTCGACAATGCGGCGAGCGTTGAAGTGAGCAAGAATGAATTGTTTCTCGAGATGCAGGTATTTGGCAAAAAGGTCCTAAGGTATAATCACGCCCTCGTGCCTCCGCCGCAGGGTCAGAGTCCTCTTTTTACCCGCAGCGGATTTATTCATCCCTTGTGGTCGCCGAGCGGCGAGATACTGACGAATATCCATCCGGCAGACCACATTCATCATCTCGGTATCTGGATGCCGTGGACAAAAACAAAGTTTGAAGACAAGGACGTTGATTTCTGGAATCTCGGCGAGGGCCAGGGGACGGTGCGATTTGTAAAGTTTCTCTCGACGACGAGCGGCCTGGTTTACGGAGGATTCCAGACAGAGCACGACCACATTGCTTTGAAGACCTCTGCCGGTGAAAAGGCCGTCCTGAAAGAGGTCTGGGACGTCCGTGTCTATAACGTCGGCGGGCCGGAGAAGGGCTACTGGCTTGTGGATTTTGCATCAACGCAGAAGTGCGTTGCCGACAGTCCGCTGTATCAGATGGAATATCGCTACGGCGGGTTCGGGTTCAGAGGCGCTGCGCAGTGGCAGGATGATAACGGCACATATCTTACGAGCGAAGGAAAGACCCGCAAGGATGGTCACGGAACGCGGGCACGCTGGTGCGATATGGGCGGGGCTATTGAAGGCAAGTGGGCAGGCGTTACGGTGATGAGCCATCCTCAAAACTTCCGGCATCCGGAACCGATGCGTATCTGGGACAAAGGGCAGGTCTTTTTCAATTTTGCACCGTCGCAGTTGGGTGACTGGGTGATGGAGCCGGGTAAGGAGAACATCTTTCGGTATCGGCTTTATGTGCACGAGGGAAAGGTCAATGTCGATGACGTGGAGCGGATATGGCGTGACTACGCCGAGCCGCCGAATGTCAAGCTGGAGCCGGTATCCGGAGCCAATAAAATTGTTCTGTTCGACGGCAAGGATTTTTCTCAATGGGTGCACGAAAACGGCAAGGGCGTGCAGTGGGAGATTGTCGATGGGGCTATGAAGGTCATCCCCAAAACGGGCAGTATTATGACAAAACAGGATTTCCGGGATTTCAAGCTGCACGTTGAGTTCAAATTGCCGCAGATGCCGCCCGGTGTGACAGGCCAGGGCCGGGGAAACAGCGGCGTCTATCTGCAGCGCCGCTATGAGGTTCAGATTCTGGATTCTTACGGTTTGGAGCCGTCAAATAATGGCTGCGGGTCATTATATAAGTTTAAGGCACCTGAGAAGAACGCCTGCAAGCAGCCGGGCGAGTGGCAAAGCTATGACATAACCTTCCGCGCGGCCCTGTATGAAGGAGAAGGTCAGAGTGCCAAGAAGGTCAAAAACGCCCGCGTAACCATCCTGCACAATGACGTTTTGATTCACAATGACGTAGAACTGCAGGATAAAACCGGAGCGGGTCGCCCGGAAGGGCCGCAGCCGGGACCTATTTTGCTTCAAGAGCACGGCAACGAGGTATGGTTCCGTAATATCTCGATAGTTCCACTATGAGGAAATTTAGATTGTCAGGCGGTTGCGGCGGGTTATAATGAAAAAACATTAGAAATGATATGAAGCGTAGCTGTCCCGCCGAAGGCGGGTAAGTTATTTTAGGAGAAGTAGTTACGTTGCAGCAATTATCGAAACGGAGGAGCTTGCAATAAAAGAGCGCTCGCAAACGTTTTTTCCTGTTGGGCGATGCGTTATAGAAAGGATTCTGAATTTTCATATAGAAAGATAATTAACCACAGATTTCGCAGATTAACACGGATTAAATATAAATAAAAAATCGGTGAAATCCGTGTAATCCGTGGTTGGAAAATGAAAGGAGATTGAAAATGGCAAGACCTGTAACACTTTTCACCGGTCAATGGGCGGATTTGCCCTTAGAAGTATTGGCAGAGAAGGCGGCTGGCTGGGGATACGACGGCGTGGAGCTGGCCTGCTGGGGAGACCACTTCGATGTGGATAAGGCCCTGGCGGATGACAATTACTGCAAGGCCAAGCACAAACTGCTCAAGAAGCACGGCCTGCAGGTTTTTGCTATCTCAAGCCATCTTGTCGGTCAGGCAGTTTGTGATAACATTGATGAGCGGCATAAATCAATCCTGCCTGCGGATGTCTGGGGTGACGGCGACCCCGAGGGTGTCCGCCAGAGGGCGGCAAAGAAAATGATAGATGCTGCCAAGGCCGCAAAGGCGCTAGGCGTCAATGTCGTCAACGGTTTTACCGGCAGCTCAATATGGCACCTGGTCTATTCGTTCCCGCCGGTTTCGCCCGATATGATTCAGGCGGGCTACAAGGACTTTGCAAAACGCTTCAAGCCGATTCTCAATGCCTTCCAGCGGCTGGGCGTTAAGTTCGCGCTGGAAGTGCACCCAACGGAGATTGCCTTTGATATTGCATCGGCGCAGCGCGCCCTGAAAGCGGTCGGCAACCATAAGGCATTCGGTTTCAACTACGACCCCAGCCACCTCGGCTATCAGGGAGTTGATTACGTCAAGTTCATCCGCACGTTCCCTGACCGCATATTCCACACCCATATGAAGGATGTGTGGTGGGGCCACGGTGACGGCACGGTGGGCGTTTTTGGAGGCCATACCGAGTTTGCCGACCCCCGCCGCTTCTGGGACTTCCGCTCGCTCGGCCACGGCGACATCAACTTTGAGGAAATCATAGTCGCCCTCAACGATGTCGGCTATCAGGGACCGCTTTCGGTTGAGTGGGAAGACAGCCGGATGGACCGTGAGCATGGTGCAAAAGAGGCCTGCGAGTTTATAAAGAAGAAAGACTTTAAGCGCTCGCAAGTCGCCTTCGATGCGGCGTTTGAGAAGCAGAAAAAATAAGACGTTCAAGTTCATAATTCGCAGTTTTGTGTTCGTAGCGTTTCGTCATATATGATTTGAATGGTTGTCATAATGACCGAAGCGAAGCATTCGGCCTTATCGAAGGGAGATTCTTCGGCTTCGCCTCAGAATGACACATGTAATTTGGTGAATGGCGGGCTACGAATGGTGAAGAATATTTGTTAGATACAAGAAGGGAGCGTAAAGTGGCGCAGTGTAAATCTGTAAGCCGGCGGCAGTTCCTGCGGACGGCGGCCGGCACCGCTGCGGGCGCAGCAGGATTTCCATATATTATTCGCTCGTCGGCTTTGGGAGCAGAGGGGGCTGTTGCACCGAGCAATCGCATCACTATGGGCTGTATCGGCGTTGGCTGGCAGGGGACAAGCAACCTCGACTCATTTTTAGGCGAGAAAGACTGCCGGATTATCGCCGTCTGCGATGTGGAAAAAAATCATCTTCAGAACGCCGTCAATCGCGTAAATGACCGTTACAAAAATAAAGGTTGTGCTGCTTATAGCGACTTCCGCCAGTTATTGGCGCGTAATGATATTGATGCGGTCTCGATAGGGCTGCCCGACCACTGGCACTCGATACCGGCCATAGAGGCCGCTAAGTCCGGCAAAGATATTTTCGGCGAGAAGCCCCTGTCGCATACCCTCAAGGAAGGCCGGGCGATGTGCAATGCGGTCAAGCGATACGGGCGGGTCTGGCAGACGGGTAGCTGGCAGAGGTCGCAGCAAAATTTTCGCACTGCTTGCGGGCTGGTAATAAATGGCCGCATAGGCAAGGTCCACAACGTTGAGGTTGGTCTGCCTGCGGGACATACGGATTTCGGGGGCACCAAAGGGCAGGAGGGGATTACTCCGCCGCCCGAAGGTTTTGACTATGATTTCTGGCTTGGGCCTGCTCCTTATGAGCCATATTGCCCCGCCCGCGTGCACAAGAACTGGCGGTGGCACCTCGACTATGGCGGCGGGCAACTGATGGACTGGATTGGCCACCATGTTGATATTGCTCACTGGGGGCTGGGCTTTGACTACGCCGGGCCATACGAAATTGAAGGCGTCGGCGAATATCCAAAGGACGGCTTGTGGAACACGGCCACAAAGTATCGGCTGACGGCCAAATACCCCAAAAACGTTACGATGATTATCGCCGGCGGCCACAATGACATCCGCAGCGGCACAAAATGGATAGGCCAGAACGGCTGGGTCTGGGTGGACCGCGGCGGCATCGACGCAGAACCAAAGAAGGTGCTTGAGGAAAAAATCGGCCCTAACGAAATACAGCTTTTCAATTCGCCGGGCCATTGGCGCAACTTTCTCGATTGCGTTAAGAGCCGCGACACGACCATAGCCCCCTGTGAGGTTGCGCACCGCTCAGCGACGCCCGGGCATTTAGGCCAGATTGCGATGCTATTGGGCCGCAAGATACGCTTTAATCCTGAGACGGAGGAAATAATTAACGACCCGACTGCCACGAGGATGCTCGGCAATTCAATGCGAAGCCCGTGGCACTTATAAATTGATTACTTTCTATTGATTATTTTCTATTAGAGGCGGATATGAGAAACTTGCATATCGATGGGAAGGGAATTGGCCGGCGTGAGTTTTTAAGGAGAGCAGCAGGGATTGCCGGTGGTGCGGTTGTATTTCCGTATATTGTCCCTGCATCTGTTCTCGGACAGGGTGAGACTATTGCGCCTATTGCGCCGAGTAATCGTATCACACTTGGCTTTATCGGCACAGGTAAGCAGAGTCAGCA
This sequence comes from uncultured Pirellulales bacterium, assembly GCA_964554425.1. GTDB lineage: Bacteria > Planctomycetota > Phycisphaerae > Sedimentisphaerales > Anaerobacaceae > CAYWXK01. The sequence continues at coordinate 5,325 of CAZKOQ010000070.1, forward strand.
TCTTATAAGGGTGTTTATTGGCGCAGCGGGAACGCAAATGCTCGCTGCCTGTGATGTTGATAAATTGAAGCTCAAGCGCGCGGTGGATATGGCACAAGAACATTACTCAAGACAGACCGGGACCGAATACAAGGGATGCGCCGCCTATGGTGACTTTCGAGAGCTGCTTGCCAGAGATGATATAGATGCGGTGGTGATAGCCACGCCCGACCACTGGCACGCCATTACGGTTATACAGGCAGCTCAAGCCGGCAAAGATATTTACTGCGAAAAGCCGCTTTCGCAGACCATCGTGGAGGCCCGAGCGATGGTCAATGCAGTTAGGCGTTATGGGCGGGTCTTCCAGACCGGCAGTATGCAGCGTTCGGACAATAAGTTTCGCTTCGCTTGCGAGCTTGTCCGCAATGGTTATATCGGTAAGATTCAGACGGTAACGGTTGGTGTCGGCGGGCCGCCTGAGGATAAACCTTTGCCGGAAGAAAAAGTGCCGGATTATCTTGACTGGGATATGTGGGTAGGTCCTTCCCCGTGGAGGCCATACAATTCCGACCTTTCGCCGAACATTAGCTTTGATGGATATCCGAATTGGCGATACCACAGCGACTTTGGCGGCGGCGGGATGACCGACTGGGGAGCACACCATTTTGACATTGCCCAGTGGGGGCTGGGTATGGACGAGACCGGACCGGTCGAAATCATTCCACCCGACGGCAAGGACTATAAGGTGCTTACATATAAATATGCCAACGGCGTCATTATGACGCGGGACAACGCCAACGGGATTCTTTTTACCGGCACCGAAGGTAAGGTTGAGGTAAATCGCGGGTATTTGAAGACCTGGCCCGAGACCCTGCAAAGTAAGCAGATTGGCGCCGACCAGGTTCATCTTTACGATAGTAATAACCATTACACCGACTGGCTCGATGCCATTCGTAAAAGGACTAAGCCAATTTGCGATATAGAAATCGGCTGCCGGTCTGTGAGTGTTTGTCATTTGGGTAATATTGCCTACCGGCTTGGGCGGCCATTGAAGTGGGACCCAAATCGCGAGGTCTTTATCAATGATAGTGGGGCCAACAGGCTGTTATCGCGCACTATGCGAAGCCCGTGGCACTTATAAATTGATTACTTTCTATTGACTATTTTCTATTAGAGGCGGATATGAGAAACTTGTATATCGAAGGGAAAGAATTTAGTCGGCGTGAGTTTTTAAGGAAAGCAGCAGGGGTAGCCGGTGGTGCAGCAGCGTTTCCGTATATTGTTTCCTCATCGGTTTTTGGCGCGGAGGGCAAGGTCGCGCCGAGCAATCGTATTGTGATGGGCTGTATCGGGGTAGGTGGCCAGGGCACCGGCAATATGCAGGGGTTCCTGGGTAAAAATGAGGTCCAGGTCGTGGCTGTCTGCGACGTGGATAGAAGGCAAAGGAATCAGGCCAAAAAGAAGGTGGATGGTAAATACGGCAATTCCGACTGTAAGGAGTATCTTGACTTCCGCGAAGTCATTGAGCGAGAGGATATTGATGCACTCTCGCTGGCGACGCCAGACCACTGGCATTCAATTCCTGTTGTTATGGCGGCCAGGGCAGGCAAGGATATGTATGGTGAAAAGCCGCTTGCGCGCACAATTCGTGAGGGCCGTGCTATGGTCGAGGCAGTTACTCGTTACGGCAGGATATGGCAGACCGGAAGCTGGCAGCGTTCGGTTGCAAACTTTCACCACGGCTGCGAGCTGGTTCGCAACGGGCGAATCGGCAAGGTGCATTTGGTCGAGGTCGGCCTGCCGACAGGAGGAGCCACAGACAATAGGCCCGTTCAGCCCGTCCCCGAAGGTGTGGACTGGGACTTCTGGCTGGGGCCTGCTCCGTGGGTTCCTTACAGGGGCGTGATGCACTGGGACTGGCGATGGATGATGGATTACTCAGGCGGACAGCTCACGGACTGGGCGGGCCATCACATTGATATTGCCCACTGGGGCCTGGGACTGGACCGCACGGGTCCTGTTGAGATTGAAGGTAAAGGCGTTTATCCCAAAGACGGGATTTTTGATGCCGCTACTGAATACAAGTTCACCTGCAAATACGCCAACGGCCTGACGATGGTTGTCGCCAACGACCGCCAGCAGCCCAAAGGAATGGGCGCCGTCTGGTATGGAGAGAAGGGATGGATACACGTTGACCGCGGCAGGAGCACATCAGACCCGCCTACGCTTCTGAAGGAAGTCATCGGTCCCGATGAGATAAAGCTGTATGAAAGTCGTGACCATCATCAGAACTTCTTAGATTGTGTCAAGAGCCGCAAGGAGACCATCACGCCCATAGAGATTGCTCACCGCTCTATCAGCGTGGGACTTTTGGGTGAGATTGCGATGCTTACCGGTCGAAAGCTAAAATGGGACCCCGAGAAGGAAATCTTTCACGGGGACGATGGGGCCAACAGGTTGTTGTCCCGGCCGTTCCGCGGCCCGTGGCACTTGTAAGCTGCCGATGGCCGCGTCAGGGAAGCCGAGCGATATTTTGGTGTGTTGAATGAAGAAAGGAGATACGATGAGTCGTAAATTACAGGTTATTAGCATTGCGATACTTGCTCTATGGATTCTGCCGCTCTTTACCGGTATTTCACAAGGCCAGGTTAAAGATGAGGAGATGCAGAACATAGAGAAGGCGGTGCCGGCCAAGGCGACCGTCCAGCCGGCCAAGCCCCGCAAGCTGCTTGTTTTCAATTTGTGCAACGGATTTAAGCATAGCTCAATACCATACTGGGATAAGGCGCTGGAGCTTATGGGGAATAAGACGGGCGCCTTTTCCGTGGTTATAAGCAGCGATATGGCGATGTTCAAGCCGGAGAACCTCAACCAGTTTGACGCCGTCTGCCTCAACAATACTACGCGGCTGCAATTTGAGGAGCCGCTGCGGAAGGACTTGATGGATTTCGTAAAGGGCGGCAAGGGGATAATTGGAATCCACGCGGCGACGGACAATTTTTATGAGTGGCCTGAGGCGGCGGAAATGATGGGAGGACAATTTGCAGGTCATCCGTGGGGCGGGGGCGGGACCTGGGCCATCAAAATTGACGAGCCGAACCATCCGCTGATGGCTGCGTTCAAGGGCAAGGGATTTAAGATTAAAGATGAGATTTATCGCACAAAGCCGCCCCTGTATTCACGCAGCAAGCAGCGTGTTCTGATGAGCTTGGATATGAGCGATGGGCCGACTCGCACCGCAGAGGGAGTTACGCCGGAAGATATGGATACCGGCATAAGCTGGATAAAAAGCTATGAGAAGGGGCGGATATTCTACTGTGCGCTGGGACACGACCACGCCGTCGCGTGGAACCCGGCGGTATTGCAGCATTGTTTGGACGGCATACAGTTTGTGCTTGGTGATTTGAAGGTTGATACAAAGCCGAAACCATTGGTTAGTTCTGGAAAGGGGTCAGAAATGGATGAATTGTTTGCAAAGATTAAGACGTATGATTGGGGTCAGAGCCGTGCGACTCTTACCGAGGTAAGCGACCTCGTTCGCAAATCGTATGGTTCGCCCGAGCAGCGAAGCAAGGTCGAGGGCAGCTTGCTGGAGGTGCTAAAGGCGGCAGACGCCACCTACGCCGGCAAGCAGTTTGTTTGCAGGGAGCTATCTATCATCGGCACCGAGCAGTCTGTGCCTACCCTCGGCGGTATGCTCACAGATGAGAAGATGTCCGATATGGCAAGATATGCGCTTGAGCGCATACCTGGCGCGGCGGTCGATAATGCGCTGCGGGATGCACTTGGTAAGACATCGGGCAAGACAAAAGTGGGCATAATCAACTCGCTTGGTCAGCGCCGCGACGGTAAGGCGGTTACTGCTCTTGGGGGCTTGGTTGGGGATTCAGACCAAATGGTAGCGTGCGCCGCTCTCAGCGCTCTGGGCAACATTGCCAATGCAGAGGCCGCTAAAATCCTGGGGCAAGCCAGGTTTAAGGTATCCGGCCAGGCGCAGCTTGTGGCACTTGATGGTTACCTAAAATGCGCCGACCTGCTTGTCGCTGAAGGCAAGAGAGACCAGGCCCGCGTCATTTATGATGAGCTATCAAAAGAAGGTCTGCCAAAGGCAATTCGGACTGCTGCGATGCGAGGAAGACTATCTACGATGAAGAAGGAAGAGAAATGAAAGAACAGAGTGTGACTTTTCGCCATTTGACTCTTCTGGTTTTGTTTTGCTGCTGTTTTGCCGTTACACAGATTGCCTTTTGCGCAGAAGACGAGAGCATCAAATTCATTATTGATGTTCTGAAAGGCAGCGACCGGGAGATGCAGTCGGCGGTGATACAAATGGTAAGAGAGATGCCCGGCGCCGAGATAACCAAGGCCCTTATCAAGGAGCTGCCCAACCTTTCACCGGCAGGTCAGGTGCAGCTACTATCGGCTCTCGGCGACCGCGGTGATGCGGCGGCATTGCCTGCCGTTATCGCTGCTGTCGGTTTTACAGACCAATCCGTTCGTATTGTAGCTCTCAGGGCGTTGGGCCAGTTGGGCGGAGCTTCCAACGTGGCGATGTTGGCCCAAAAGGCAGCGGCTGCAAGCGGTGATGAGCAGAAAGCCGCCCAGGAGAGTCTTTACCGCCTCCGAGGACCGGAGGTTGATAACGCTATCCTGGCAGCTATCCCGCAGGTAGAGCCAAAAGTCAAGGCGGAGCTCATTGCCGGCGTTGGCGAGCGCAATATCACTGGTGGTATTAAGACCTTGCTTGGGACGGCGCAGGATGCAGACCGTGGCGTTCGGCTCCAGTCGCTGCGGGTTTTGAAGATTGTCGCCGGGCCAAAGGATTTGCCGGCGCTGGTTAATCTCCTGCTGAATCTAAAGAGCGACTCTGACCGCTCTGAGGCAGAGAAGACCATAGCGGCTGTTGCACATAAAATTCCCGACAGAGACCACCAGGCCGAAGCCGTGTTAGCGGTCCTGCCCACGGTTAAAGACGTCAAGGGGCAGTGCTCTTTATTAAGTGTGCTTGGCAAGATTGGAGACAACGCCGCCCTGCCTTCGCTTCGTGCCGCGCTAAATAATCAGGACGCTAAAATTCAGGATGCTGCCATTCGTGCACTATCAGATTGGCCGACTGCCGAGCCGACATCCGACCTGCTGAAGGTGGCGGAGGGTTCTGCAAATTCGGTGCACCGGATTCTTGCCCTGCGGGGATTTGTGCGGCTGTTGGGGCTTGAGAGTAACCGGCCCCCAGGGCAGACGATTGAGCTATACAAGAAGGCGATGAGTTTGGCGCCCGATGCAGATGAAAAGAAAAGAGTGCTGTCGGGTCTGGCCAACACCAAGTCCCTGGCGGCGATGCAAATGGCCGCCTCTTGTTTGCAAGACCAGACCTTGCGCGCGGAGGCGGAGTTTGCCGCCGTTAAAATCGCCGAGGGCATTTTCGGCAGCTACCCGCAGGAAAGTAAAGACCTGTTGAAAAAGATTATCCAGACCTCAGCGAACGAGTCGCTCCGCCAGCAGGCCCAGGAGGTCATAAGCCAGATTGAGCGGTTCGATGATTACATAACCGGCTGGGAGGCCAGCGGGCCTTATACCAAAGAGGGAGCGGATGGTCCCGGACTTTTTGATTGGACCTTTGGCCCTGAGCAATCCGGTGCACAGCAAGTAGTCTGGCGCGTGATGCCGGCCGGCACAAATCAGGATAGGCCATATCTTATGGAGTTAGATAAGCTCTTTGGCGGAGATAACAGGGTCGCTTACCTGCGCACTAATGTCTGGTCTGAGAAAGAGCAGAAGGTCCGGCTGGAGATGGGCAGCGACGATGGGATTAAGGTCTGGCTTAATGGCCAGCTTGTCCACGCCAACAATGCCACACGGGGCGTCAATCCGGGCGAAGATAAGGCGGACATAACTCTAAAGCAGGGCTGGAATACTTTGATGCTGAAGGTAACGCAAGGCGGCGGTGAGTGGTCTGTTTGCGTCCGCATTGGCAAACTTGACGGCAGCAAGCTCGATGGCTTGAAAACGCAGGTGGGGCAGTAATAGTTCGTGGTTCATAGTTTGTGGTGTGGGAAGGGTTTTCCCCGAATTAGTAATAAGGGGCATTATTCAGGAGAGCAATATATGGTTATGAAGGGAATCAAGAAGGGTTGTGATGTTGGTGGGATTTTAGTTGTGGCATTAGTTTTTGTCTTGCCTGTTATCTTGACATCGTGCACGCGAGCCGAAAAAGGCAAGCAGCCGCAAGCAAAAAAGGTTGGCGTTGTTAGCGAGGAAGCTGCCGTGCCAAAAGCAGTTGACCCATTTATGGGGGACTGGCAGGGCACCTGGGTATTGAGTGATGGAGGCCAGTCCGGAGGGCTTGTTGCGCAGGTGATAGCTTTAGGCAAGGGGATGTATCGGGCGAGCTTATTTGAGGAATTTGACAGGAAGATTCCGGCGATTACCGCCCTTGAAGGCGGGCTTGAGAATGGCAAGGTCAAATTCGCGGGGCCAGGCAAGTATGAGGAGTATGTCTTCAAGATAGAAATGACGCTCGAGCCGGATAAGCTCACCGGCAAGTTTGAGGGCAAAAATTCCGATGGACAGGATGTCTCCGGCACTTTCAAGCTGGAGAAGACGGTTCGGCTTTCACCCACACTGGGCGATAAGCCGCCGGCAGGAGCGGTTGTGCTTTTTGACGGGAAAAAATTTGACCAGTGGGAGCGAATAGGCAGCGAAGCCGGTAAAAAGGAGGTGCGGTGGAAACTGCTGCCCGGCGGCGCGATGGAGGTTGCGCAAGGCGGCGGTTCAATCGGAACAAAGAAGAAATTTAAGGATTTTGAGCTGCATATAGAGTTTCGCACGCCGTTTATGCCTGAGGCACGCGGCCAGGGCCGCGGCAACAGCGGCGTTTACCTACAGAACCGATACGAGGTTCAGGTGCTTGACAGCTACGGGCTGGAAGGGCTGGATAATGAGTGCGGCGGTATTTACAAGGTTGGCGCGCCGCTTGTGAATATGTGCGCGCCACCGATGCAGTGGCAAACTTATGATATTACTTTCCGTGCGCCAAAGGTTGACAGCGCCGGCAAGAAGCTCAGTAACGCTTGCTTGACAGTAGCTCATAACGGCATCAAAATACACGACCAGATAAAGATTCCTGGCCCAACCGGCGGGGCGTTGGATAATAATGAAGGGCAGCCGGGAGGCATATATCTGCAGGACCACGGCAACCTGGTCCAATTTCGCAATATTTGGCTGGTGGAGCAGAATGGAGGTTGAGGCGTATATCGGCCCATTCGTTGAAATGAGTTGCATATAGCAGTATTATGGTCAATCGTGGAGCCAATGGAATTGATGAGAACCGC
>CAZKOQ010000071.1:0-9790 GCA_964554425.1 uncultured Pirellulales bacterium
TAAGCTCATCGACCTCGCTCTTTAGAGCTTTCACGGCCTCAACCAGAAGCGGCGTTAGCTTGCTGTAGTCCATACCGGTAGCGTCTATCCCATTTTCTTCGTACTCCACTATCTCCGGCAGCACCTGGCCTACCTCCTCGGCTATCATACCAACACCGTGGCCTCCGCCGTGCTCAGTGTCCCAATCGAAATAAACGCCCCGCAAACGAAGCACCTTATCCAAAGGGTTATTTATCGGCTGGATGTTAGTCTTCCAGCGGATAGATGAAGCAGTGCCGTAATCTGTGCCTGGCCCTGCGGCATAAAAGTCATATAGATTTCCTTTGCCGTAGACGCCATAGCCATAGATGCCTGCCGCCACAAAGTAGCCGCCGTAATGAGACCAATCGTTAGTACTACTGGCATGGCCGTAGACACCCTTGCCAAGACCGCCTTTAGCCTCGAAGTAACCGCCGTAGTTGTCGATTATGCCGGTATTACTGGCGCAGCCGTAGACGCCCCGGCCAGAGCCGCCTGCTGCCTCAAAGTAACCGCCGTAGTTGAAGTAACCGCCGGTGTTAGTGGCATATCCGGAGACGCCCGTGCCTGTAGATGCTGAAGTGGTGGCTTTAATAGTTCCGCCATCGACGGTGAGCTTTTCGTTGGGAGTGCTTGTCCCGATGCCGACGTTGCCTTCCACATATAGGCCGCCGTTGCCTGATGATGCGTTGAATATTTGAACCTGATTGTTACCTGTAGACGACGTGTAAAATCTCATGTTGTTCTGATAAACGTCTTGTGCCCAATTATCGTAGTTCCCTGCCCCATTCCAAGTGATTTCCCCTCCTTCAGAACCCGAGTCCATTGCGGCTAAGATTAACTGGCCACCTGAACCGTCCTGGCCTGTGCTGATATTACCTCTCACATCCAGCTTGGCTTGGGGGCTTGTCGTGCCGATGCCGACGTTGCCGTTCATAAACGCAGCCGAGTATGTCCCGTTCCCAGAGACGTGTAATTTTGTCAAAGGGCTTGTCGTCCCGATTCCGACATTGCCGCTGCCGGTAACGATATTGCCGCCGGAACTATAATTAAGGTAGAGCAAACTACCAACTCCTCCGCTTAGTGCTTGAACTTGACTATCAGAAATATCAACGGATGAACCTGATGACCCGAATCTCGCCTGCCAGCCACTACCAGCGTCCGTATGTAATTTTCGGTATGGTGACGTCGTTCCGATGCCGACATTCGTGCCATTATTGAAAATCACGCTATTTGCAACCCAATTGGTGCCATCATGTCGCAGGGTCTGGCCCGATATCCCGGAAGGAAGGCCCGTGAGTGCCTGCCAGGAAGCTAATCCCGCTGAATCGGAGGTCAGAACCTTCCCTGCTGCTGGAGAGCCACCAGTAATCTTGACTTGACCGCCAACTTCCAGTTTCGCCCCTGGGCTTGTTGTTCCGATGCCGACTCTACCGATTGTATCAAATACAATATCTGAGTTATTACCATCACCAAAGAAAAGTTTCTGGTGGTAACGGAAACCCGCATCACCAGATACAGTGTCTGGCATGAAATGCCCAGCTTCTGAAGATACAAACACAGAGAGAGCATTTGGTCCTTGAATTGTAATCGAATTTGAGCCTGTTCCACCAAACGATGCTATAGGATCGTTCGCACCAGTTTTATAGACGGTTAGCAAAGATGTTGGACTTGTGGTCCCGATGCCGACGTTGCCTGGAGCTCCCGGCCACCCAACAAGGGAGCCACCTGGGCCGCCTATACCCGGCAGCAAAATGATATTTCCACCGTCACCACCATTGCCGAGTTGCCGGCTGCATCTGCCTCCATCCTGCGAGTTTATCGTGATGTCAGTTCCATTTGCATCAAAGTTGGCGACCCCTCCTTCTACGTGAAATATCCCCGTCGGACTGGTTACTCCAATCCCAACATTGCCCAAATTGTAAAGTGTTAGTGCACCAGCATCACCTGCCGCACGACCGCCGGAACTTGTTAATCCCAGCGAGTCATAAATCCCCAAAGTTGGGCCTGCTGGCCCTTGGGAACCTGTTGGCCCGGTATCGCCCTTCGGTCCCTGCGGCCCTTGAGGACCAACCGGTCCGGTATCTCCCTTCGGTCCTTGCGACCCAGTGTCACCTTTCGGACCTACAGGCCCTTGCGGACCCATTGGCCCAGTGTCACCCTTATCGCCTTTGGGTCCTTGTGGTCCCACGGGCCCTTGAGAACCCTGTGGGCCTGGTATACCAGATTTTGCATACATCGCATACGGCGTCGGCGTAACCTTCTGTCGCGGACTTAGAAGCGTATATACATTCGGGTCCTTTAATTCACCTGTCCGCAAACCAATCTGGAGCCAGCGGTCGTTGCCATCAAAAACACCGCTGCCAAAATCCAGTGCCACCGTGAAGTAGCCATCAATTACATCAACCTCGCCGATATTAAGTATGCCTGCCTTCTGTGTCCCCGCGGCGTTGGCATCGTAAAGCTTGAATTGGAAGTCATACAGACCATCCGCAGTGCTGTTGGCGTCTATGAGCCGGCCTTGATAAGTAAACGCTGTGCCCATCGGCGCCGCACCGGCCGGTCCAGACAGACAGGCCATTAACCCCAGTGTCAAAACTGACATTGTGAATATACTTGTTCTCTTCATTTTTCTGCCCTTTCATAAGTTTCAACTTACGGCGCACTCTGTGCGCACAGATACCTTCTTGCTGGCAATAATTCAGCGAACTGATTCAAAAAATATATTTCCCCTCCATTTTCTCTTTTTGCAAAACCACGTTAACTGATATATTATCGGCCTTTTAACACCAAAAAGCAAGAAAATTCCGACAAAACTTCTCAACAGCAAACAAAAAAACCGCACGGCTTATCTAAAAACAAGCCCAAGTGGATATGATTGAATTGGAAGGAACTATCAGAATTGGTCGAGGAAACGCAGGTCGTTTTCGAAAAATAGGCGAATGTCGGTGATGCCGTATTTTCGCATTGCCAGCCGCTCTATTCCGAAGCCGAACGCCCAGCCGGTGTATTTTTCGCTGTCTATGCCGACAGCGTCAAAGACATTAGGGTCAACCATCCCGCAGCCGCCCATCTCAACCCAGCTTTCTTTGCCGCTCTTATCCGCCAAAAGTAAATCGACCTCGCCGCTCGGCTCAGTGAACGGGAAAAAGCTCGGACGAAACCGCCATTTTGTATCGGGGCCGAAAAAGGCGTGAATGAATTGCTCAATGGTGGTCTTCATATCCACCATACTCACCCCCTCATCGACAACCAAAGCTTCGAGCTGATGAAACATAAACGTATGTGTCGCATCAACGGTGTCTGGCCGGTAAACCCGACCGGGCGCAACAATGCGAATGGGCGGCTTCTGCCTCTCCATAACGCGAATCTGAATCGTAGAGGTCTGGCTGCGCAAAAGTGTCTTTTCATCAATATAGAAATTGTCAGCAGGGTCCCTTGCAGGATGCTCAGTGCCGATATTTAATGCAATGAAATTATGCCACTCATCCTCAACCTCAGGCCCGTATGCCACCGAAAAACCCATCCTACCAAAAATTTCCAACAGCTCATTTAAGGTCTGAGTAACAATGTGCATCTTGCCGGTTCGGACAAGCGCCCCAGGCAAGGTAACGTCTATAAACTCCTTACGCTCTCCTTCCTGCACTTCCGTCAACGTATTCTTTGCACGTTCAAACGCCGCTGTTACCTCTTTTTTTATTTTGTTTGCAAACTGACCCGCCTTCGGCTTCAATTCAAGAGGCAGATTACCTATCTGACTGAGCATCTCGGTAACCAGCCCTTTGCGACTGAGGTATTTTATGCGGAACTCCTCAAGAGCTTTCAGGTCGGTAATCTTCTCCAAGTGGGCAAGGGCATCTTTACCGATTTTTTCAAATTGCTCAAGCATTGCTCGTGATTCGTGGCTCATGTCACGACACTGTTGCTTTGGCGACTTCAACGATAGCGTCAAAACCCTTCGGGTCAGCGATGGCAATTTCGCTTAGCATCTTGCGATTCAGTTGAATGTTGGCCTTTTTGCAGGCGTTAACAAATTGGCTATATCTTATCCCCCGCTGCCGGCAGGCCGCAGTCAAACGCGTAATCCAAAGACCACGAAATTCCCTCTTTCGCCGCTTGCGGTCAATCCTGGCGCGGACGCCAGCACGGACTCTCGCCTCTTTGGCAAGATGATACAGATGACCCGATGCTCCGCGACGTCCCCGGACTTCTTTGAGGATGCGTTTCCTCGCACGGCGAGTTGCGCCACCTTTCCTGGCTCTTGTCATATCAGCGTTCCTTTGAAAATACCCGGATTTCTATGCTCGTTGGCCTGCTCACGGTAAAACCGAAAGCAGATATAAAAGCCGAAAACCAGACACACAATCGCTCATATTAGCAACAACTATGCCCATCAGACACGCACAAAAAGTTCAAACGCACAGTTTTGTGATTATTCTTTTTGCCATTATGCCGGTCAAAATACCCGGCCTGCTAATATGCCTTCGGCGCTTGGCGTTCTTACTGCTCATAAGGTGACTGCCGCCCGGACGCCGGTACTTGAGCTTTCCAGTCGCAGTAACCTTCAATCTTTTTACTAATCCTTTATTTGTTTTCTGCTTCGGCATCTTACTTTCTTAAAATAATTCACACAAACAACGAAAATACAAGGTGCGTAGTTTATATTGACCAGAGCTACCAGTCAATATTGTAAGCGCAAATTCCTGCAAAAAATCTAAAATCCCCTCCGCCCCTTCCAGCGGGTTTTTTTGGTAATTTGGTCTGCCAAATAAGAACGGCTAAACGAATAAATAATTATACACGCAAATGCGCAAATAAATAAAAAAACTTATACCTTTATGCATTATCGCATTTACGCATTAACTCATCCACCCATTCACGCATCTTCTGTCCGGCGTAATTATCCGCTGCCTTTGGGCACAAGCAGCAAGGTCAATCGCCTCCCCATCATTTTACTCGGCCTCTCCACTTTCGAGATATCTTCCAGCGATTGAGTAATCCCCTCAAGCACCGTATAGCCGAGGTCCTGGTGCAAAAACTGTCGCCCGCGGAAAAACAGCGTAAATTGCACTTTATGACCCTTTTGCAGAAACTCGCGGGCGTGATTGACCTTGACAGATAAGTCGTGCTTGTCGGTCTCCGGCCTGAGCCGGATTTCCTTCATCGTCCCAACGTGTTGCATGCTCTTCTTATGCGCCTCGCGGAGCTTGCGCTTTTGCTGATACAGCCACTTACCATAATCCATTATCCGGCAAACCGGCGGGCTGCCGTCAGGCGCAACCTCCACCAGGTCTAACCCCACCTCGCGGGACTTACTCAGCGCCTCAGTTAAGCTCACGACACCGACCTGATTGTTCGACCCGTCGATAAGCCGAACTCTTTCCGCTCTTATCCCTCCATTTATCCGCAAAGTTAATTTACTTATTGTGCACCACCTTACCTTTCTTAATAGCACTCAGTATTCTGTCGTCGTTACTTTTGCTACTATAACCAATTTGATAATATCTGCAAGATAGTTCCCCGAAAATTGCAAACCCCTGCCTAATTACTCCCCTGCCGCTGCCGCTGTCAAGCTATTTTCTTTATCGGCAATTTTGCGATTTGCCATCTCTAAGAACTCATCAACCATCATCGACACATTCTGCTCCGCCCCACGGATTCTCACATTGACGCTGCCCGACTGCGCCTCCTTCGGGCCAACGACCAGCATATAGGGCACCTTTTCACCGTGTGCCTTGGCAATCTTAGCGCCGATTTTCTCATCCGATAAATCGCAGCTACACCGCAGGTGCGCATCTCTCAGCTTGCTTTCAACGACATCAGCATAGTCATTGCTCTTCTCGCTTATCGGCAGGACTCTTACCTGCTCCGGCGAAAGCCATAGCGGGAAGCTGCCGCCATAGTGCTCTATAAGAATCCCGATAAACCGCTCAAAAGAGCCCAGAACCGCCCTGTGAATCATAACCGGCGTCTTCTCGGTGTTGTCTTTATCGGTATAAACCAGGCCGAATCGCTGCGGCATAGAGAAATCCAACTGAATTGTCCCGAGCTGCCACGATCTTTTCAAACAGTCTCTTATATGGAAATCTATCTTTGGCCCATAGAACGCCCCCTCGCCTTCGTTCAATTTGTATTCAATGCCTTTATGCTTCAGGGCCTCCTTAAGAGCGTTTGTGGCTATCTCCCAAATCTCATCAGAGCCGATGTGCTTTTCCGGCTTGGTAGATAGCTCAACATGGAAGTCCTCAAAACCAAATGCCTTGTATATCTCAAACGTCAGCTCGATGACACCTACAATTTCCGACTCTATCTGCTCAGGCGTGCAAAAGATATGAGCGTCATCCTGAGTAAACTGCCTGACCCTAAACAGCCCGTGCATAACTCCGCTCGCCTCGTGCCGGTGCACCAGCCCAAGCTCGGCTATCCGCATCGGAAACTCTCGATATGAATGTTGCCGCGTTTTATAAACAAGACACCCGCCCGGACAATTCATCGGCTTTATCGCATAGCCGGCCTCGTCAAACCTCGTAAAATACATATTCTCCTTGTAATTGTCCCAGTGCCCGCTCCTGTGCCATAGCTCTTCATTCAAGATAATAGGTGTCTTTATTTCCTGATACTTGTATCTGTTGTGCACACCCTGCCAGAACTCCACTATACTGTTCCAGACAACCATTCCCTTAGGATGCATAAATGCAAAGCCCGGGCCTGCCTCGTTGAAACTAAACAAATCCAACTGCCTGCCCAAAACCCGGTGGTCTCGCCTCTTCGCTTCCTCCAACCTATCTAAATGCTCATCAAGCTCTTTTTTGGTCGGCCAGGCCGTGCCGTAAACCCTTTGGAGCATCTTCTGCGTCGGGTCGCCGTGCCAGTATGCACCCGCCACCGACATAATCTTAAAGCTGCCCGCCTTGCCTGTGCTGGGCAAATGCGGCCCCCGGCATAAATCCTCAAAGCCGTCCCCGTGTGAGTAAAAACTAATAACGCTGCTCTGCGCGCGGTTTATGTTATCGGTTTTATATTTATCCCCGGCCAATTTACTCAGCGCATCCGTCCTGCTCATTTCCCTTCGAATAAATGGCTTGTCGGCCTTGATTATCTCCCGCATCTTTTCCTCTATCACCTCAAAATCCGTCGGTCGAATCGGCTCATCAAGGTCGATGTCATAATAAAATCCATCCTCAACGGTCGGACCATACACCAGCTTCGCCGCGGGCCAGATACTACATATCGCCTCAGCCATTATATGCGCGCAGCTATGCCGCATTATCTCAAGGCCCTCAGGGTTCTTGAGCGTAATGATTTGAACTTTTGCCCCTTCAGGCGGGTCGATAGGTGTGGCCAAGTCAACAAGCAGCCCGTTTATCTTCGCTGCCACAGCCGCCTTTGCCAAGCCCGGCCCTATCGTTTCTGCCAACTGCTTTGCCGTCGTTCCCCCGGCAATTTCCATTGTGCTGCCGTCAGGCAGTATTATTTTTGCCATACATCTATCCGAAATTATCAATTCACCATATCATAAATCAATACCGCTAAAATTGTCAAGTTTGTCTTATCTTACGGTCTTCTCACCTGTCATTTTTGACTCGTAGCTCATACGTGCCTTCCAAACTTTTCAGGAAACGAACTTGTAACATAAATAATGCTCATAACTTATTTGTCAGCAAAATGTTATACAACTTTAACCCATCATCTTCTTTTGCCTTTGCTCCCTTACTTTTCACTTTTTTCCTTCTATCAGCACCACGTTTGTTGGTATAATGAAATTGTGGCGGGTAGCCGATGTAGTGACTCCGGATGCTATTGCCACCGACAGTGATTAGCCGACATCTGGTTCGTGGTCAAAAAACTATGAACTTATCATAACGAACCATCATCGGCTGCTCAATAACTACACAATCAAAACAGAGGAAGGTAGGATGGATGTAAATCTGATTTTATTCAAAAAAGACGGTTCACAGAAGACTTTTACTCTGCCGAATAGCGCCACTGTAATTGGCCGTCGTCACGACTGTGACCTGCAGATACCTCTCAAGCCCGTCTCCAGAAGGCATTGCCAGATAACTCTCAACAAAGACACCCTCAAAATTCGAGACCTCGACTCGCGCAACGGCACCCACTTGAACGGCAAACGCATAAACGATGAAGCCGCAGTCAAGGCAGGGGACTATCTTACCATAGGACCCCTCACGTTTCTATTCCAAATCGACGGCCAGCCCAAAGATATCGTTCATCCCGAGATTGCCCTCAAGCCGGCCAAAGGCCCGCCTCAGCAGACTAAACCGACGCCAAAGGTCGCGGCAGCCCAGGAACTGGATAGTTTCATTGAGCTTGAAGAATCCGACGACGCCGGTGAAAAAGATGAATCCGACTCCTTCCTCGCCGAGCTTAAAGACTTATGACATAACCTGTGTAATTTTGCCCCACCCAGTCGCCCCCAATGATTGCCACAAAGGCACGATGTCACAAAGAAATTATAAATTAAAAAAACTTGGTGTCTTTGTGTCTTGGTGGCAGAAAGAAAATGGCAGATTTTGCAGCGATACCACCTTGTAGATACGGGCAAAATATGCTATCTTTAACTCCTGTCATTGTTTTGTCTGTATCTGCTGTGAGAGTTTTTTATGCAAATGCTGGATTTTATCGCAGTCCTCTCATCAAATCTATCCACTTCTTTCGCTGCAGAGGTAAACTCAATCACGGCTTTACAATTGCCCTTCAGCCCAATTAAACTCATTTGTCTAATCCTATGGGTGAACCTTTGTCTGTATCTCGTGCAGCGTATCGAGCTAAGCCCATTAGTTCCCAAACGCTACAAACTCCCCGCCAATGTGGCCACACTCTTGACAGGACCGATTTTCCTGCTGCTGCTTATCATAATAAATATCGTAAAAGAATCATCCGCAAGCACAGCAGGTGTATTTGAAATACTAAAGCAGCAACTCTCTAATGCCCTCACCCATCTTCGACCGGCAGGGCGTGTGCATCAGCACAATGACTCATGTATAAAATTGCTTGATTCCTCAGGAAAAAGCATAGACCAGATATATGGTCATGGTGACAGCAGGCGGCCGGACATCCGGATTTTGGCCCTGACCGAACAAATTATCGCTGATGCCCTCGACCAGCGGGCAAGTGACATCCTTATTGACCCAAAAGACCAATCCTCACACACAATCCGGCTACGGATAGACGGAGTTCTCAGAATCGTAAAAGAGCTCAACAACGAAACCTCAAAAGCCGTTATCAACAGCGTCAAGGCCGTATCAAGTATGGACATCTCCGAAAAGAGAAGGCCTCAGGATGGCGCCTTCACAGCACAAAAAGGAAAGACAACGGCTTCTTTTAGAGTCGCAAGCGCAGGTGTGCTCTATGGCGAGAAACTGGCCATAAGAATACTTAACCAAAATGCAGGCACTTTTACATTCGCCGACCTCGGACTGACCGAAAAGCAATCTTCCCTCATCGAAAGTGCCATAAACAAACCCTCAGGAATGGTGCTTATATGTGGCCCCACCGGAAGCGGCAAAACCACAACAATGTATGCTATGCTCAACCAAATCGACCGCCGAACAAGAAATGTCATTACCGTCGAAGACCCTGTTGAGGCCGCCCTGCCCCAGGCCAGCCAGATAGAAATCAATCCAAAAGCCGATATCACCTTTCCAAAAGCACTGCGAAGCATTTTGAGGCAAAACCCCGATGTTATATGCGTCGGCGAGATACGAGACGAGGAAAGTGCGGAAATTGCGCTTCGTGCCTCCCAGACCGGCCA
>CAZKOQ010000071.1:9890-12541 GCA_964554425.1 uncultured Pirellulales bacterium
GGCTGCAAACACTGCGCAGAAACCGGCTACTTCGGAAGGGTGGCAATCATGGACATTCTACCCTTAACAGATGAACTAAAAGGCGACATCATAAACAAAAAAGGCCTACTTCAGGTTGAGAAAAGCGAATCTAAAACCGAAAGCAGCAGAAGAGACAGATTCAATATGAGAAAAGAAGGCCTGCGCAAAGTCGCCGCAGGAATAACAAGTCTCGAAGAGCTTAAAAGGGTTGTAGGATAAAGTCTATGGTATTCTGGATAGGCATACTATTCGGTGCAATTTTTGCCTGGTTTGCTGCCCAGTTTGGCTTCTACCAAACACTGGCAACATCTTTTAATATTGCCATCTCAGCTTACCTGGCAGTTTTTCTTACGCCCGTCCTCACAGATGCTATCCCGGTAGCCGGCGAAATCTCCTGCGGCAACACCCTTACCCTCGCAACCATCGCCATTGCGGCGTTTTTAATCCTCCAGGGAATAACTTACGCATTTCTTCCAGACACACCAATGGTCTTATTCCCACGGATACTCAACACTGTCGGCAGCGGCGTTATCGGCTTCCTGGCCGGCCTTCTTGTTTGGAGTCTAATTGCTGTCTCGGTCTCTGCTATGCCAATCGGTCACAGCGACTTTGCAAAGAATATTGGTTTCGGCAAAAAAATCGAGCAAAGTCAGATGCCATATCTTGGCTGGTGGTGCAACCTCGTCAATACAGCAGTTTCATCCGGCCACACCGAACGCTCCGCACAAGACATAATCAAACGCCTTTTAGACGCCGCTGAACAAAAAGCAAAAGACAAAAAGAATCTATCAGCAGAGCCCGGTAAATCGCCCCGACCAGAGCAAAGGAACACAGAAGCTCCGATCCAAAACCGCCGGAACACTCTGCGGCGTTCCGGCCTTGACGATAAAGGAGACTCGTTATGAAGTGGTCACTTCTAACAATCAGTCCTTTAATCATTATTAGCAGCATCACCGGTTACACATCCCCGGCAGCCACTAATAAAAATGCTGTTAACTGGAAGCACTTATCGACCGTCCGTGGTGAACTCACACCGCCAAATAGCGGCAGCCAGCAGACCGCCGCTCTTGTGCTTGATATTGATAAAGAAGGTGACAACGATTTTGTCATTGCCGAACGCACACAAGCACCTTCAGTTACCTGGTTTCGACGAAGCCAAAATGGATGGGTAAGACACATAGTCGATAATGAGCCGCTGCACATCGAAGCCGGCGGTGACTTCTGCGACATCGACTCAGATGGCGACCCCGACATAATCTTCGGTGGCGATTCACAAAGTAACAAAATCTGGTGGTGGGAAAATCCATACCCAAGCTACAAGCCAAACACGCCCTGGAAACGCCGTGAAATCAAAAATTTTGGCGGCAACAAACACCACGACCAGATACTCGGCGATTTTGATGGTGATGGTAAACAAGAGCTTGTATTCTGGAACCAGGGCGCCTGCAAATTATATATCGCCGAAATCCCCGATAAGCCCAAAGACGCCGCATCCTGGCAGTGCACGGAAATCTACTCTTATAGCAACGACGGCGAAATGGAGCAGCGAGGGACATATCCCGGCTTCAAAGCTGTCAACGAGCACGAGGGCTTGGCCAAAGCAGACATAGATGGCGACGGAAAAATTGATATTGTCGGCGGCGGACGTTGGTTCAAACACAATGGCGGCACTAATTACACGCCAAACACCATCGATGCCGGCTACGCGTTCACTCGAGCAGCCGCCGGTCAATTGATTAAAGATGGCAGGCCCGAAGTTGTCCTCGTCGTGGGCGATGGCTGGGCGCCGCTTATGATGTATGAATGGAAAAAAGGTGTCTGGACAAGCAAAAAGCTCATCAACGAAGTGGACTGCGGCCACTCACTGGCACTGGTAGATTTTAATAGCGACGGCAACCTCGATATATGGCTGGCAGAAATGCGTCTCAATAACGGAAATCCCGATGCGAAAAATCTGATTTTGCTGGGCGACGGCAAAGGAAACTTTCAGACAACGGTAATATCTACCGGCATCGAGCTGCACGAATCCAAAATCGCCGACCTCGATGGCGATGGCGATTTTGATATCCTCGGCAAACCCTACAACTGGCAAGCACCCCGATTAGATGTATGGCTCAACGAATAAGCTATGATTTCTTAATTTTAAGTTAATTGTTCATCGTTTGAACCATTAAAACAAACCTGCAGAAGGGCAGGTTGGACACGGACCGGATGGGTATGGGCCGCCGGGACAGGTTTTACAGCCAGGGGTAGGTGGTTCACCTCGACCTACTGAAAATCCTGATAACAGCTTTTTCAAATTCGTTCCTTTGCACTTTTCACAAATATGTTTATGATTCCCACGCCCTTTTTCCAAGAATTCCATCCTATGACCACAGTCGTTACATTTGTATTCGAATACAGGCATTTTAATCTCCTGATACCGTTGACTTTTTCTCACCCGGCCCAAGAAAAATAATCTCCCACTTGGAGACCCCTGCAACAAAAAGCCGGGCAGTCCTGCCGGCCAATTTGTCGGTCTCGCGCTTTGCCGTGTCCAGCCCAGCCACTTGTGGATACCATTTTGACTTCTCAAGCTCCTTCGCATCCAGAATCTTCACCGGCTCCGTCCAGCCGGCCGGATTCGCAAG
>CAZKOQ010000072.1:0-12315 GCA_964554425.1 uncultured Pirellulales bacterium
TCAACAAACGCAGAGCGAAAATCGTCAAGGAAAGCGAGTTTTACGGCGCGATGGATGGTGCCAGCAAATTCATTCGCGGAGATGCCAAGGCAGGACTGGTAATCACGGCGGTCAACATAATCGGCGGTATCGCTATGGGCTATTCGCGTGGCATGCCAATCGCCGGTGCGGTAAAGACCTACTCTATTCTTTCAATCGGCGATGGGCTTGTCAGCCAGATACCGTCGGTAATAATAGCTGTAAGCTCCGGCTTTTTGGTAACTAAAATTTCGTCTCGCCACAGTGTTGCTCAGGACCTTTCCCGGCAGTTTATGAGAAACGGTCAGCCGCTTTTTATAGCCGCTGTCATTATCGCAGCGATGTCACTTGTGCCGGGTCTGCCGAAAATACCGTTCCTTCTTCTGGCCTGCAGCACAGGGTTGCTTGCGCGAATGGCGGCTCACTCCGAAAAAGACCGGGGAGAAAAACGAAAGACATTACCACAGACGAAAACTGAGAAACAGCCGGTCGAGGAGCTGCTGGATATCGATAGGATTTGCGTCCAGGTCGGCGTGCGATTAATCAGTATGGTTGACCCGCGAAAAAGCAGTGCAATTTTTGACCGCATCGGGGCATTGCGAAGGAAATTTGCACAGCAGCTCGGCATCGTCATACCGCTGGTGCGGCTGCGCGACAATATCAATCTTGAGCCGACCGCTTATCAGATTCGAATCTTTGACCATCCGGTAGCAAAGGGCCGGCTGGAGTCAGATATGTTCCTTGCTATGGACCCGGGAACCGTTCAAGCGAAAGTTGAAGGCGTAAAAACAGCTGAGCCGGTTTATGGTATGCCGGCCTTGTGGATTACAAAAGCTGACAAAGAAAAGGCAGAACTGAGTGGCTACACCGTCATCGACCCGGAATCGGTTTTCATTACGCATTTGTCCGAGACACTGCGTAAGCATGCAGACGAGCTATTGACCCGTGAAGATGTCCAGCTTTTGGTTGACCGGCTTCGCAAGACCCAGCCTTCTTTGGTAGGCGAGGTTGTCGGGGCGGAAGGGCAAGTATCCATCGGACTGCTCCAGCGCGTCCTTAAGAATTTGTTAAAAGACGGAACGCCGATTCGCGAGCTGACTATGATACTTGAATCGCTCGGAGAACACATCTCAAAGACGAAAAACTCGGCTGTTTTGACCGAAATGGTGCGAAAATCGCTAAGCAGAACTATCACCGAGCAGCACAAAGACGAAGGCGGCAAGATTTTGGCCATAACGTTGGACCCGGCGTTAGAGCACCGGATGACTTCGACGCTGCGACAGGAAGCGGAGACGATAACCTTAGCCATGCCGGCAGAGACGGCGATGGAGTTAAGCAGAAAAATCGCGAGTGCCTGGAAGACGGTGATGGACAAAGGCAGGGACAAGGTGATCCTGCTGTGCGATTCGAGACTGCGGTCGCCGCTATCGACAATGTTGTCGCGAACGGTGCCGCTGTTGTCGGTCGTGGCTTATGACGAAATCGTTCTCGGAACAGAGGTTGAACCGGTAGAAATCATATCGGTTCAGCAGGCGGAAGTAACAGAGCCGAGAGAACAAGAATTGGTGCCGGTGTGAAAATGGCGGACAAAAGATATGACTGAAACAGCCGAAATCGCTGTGATAAAAAAGGATTTTGCAAGAATCATTACCCCAATGTGTGCTTAATTGAAAGGTTGATTATGCCGTTGCCTGTGCGGCCAACTGCTATAACTTTTGCTGTTCTGTTTTTTTTCGGCTTGAGCATAATCGGCTGCATCAGCGGTCTTTCGCCATTTACCTGCTGTAAAAGGGCATTTGTGGGGGCGGCGCTTGCATATATAACATCGGGCTGGTCAGTAAAGGCGATAAATTTTATCCTGATAAATGCAATGATTGCCAATCAGATAGATAAAGAAAAGGAAAAGAGCAGTGGCGGTAAAGACTAAAAATAATCCACAGCAGCAGCCGGCCATAGAGAGCCAGGGACATTTAAGCAAAGCCGCCACGCGCGCATATATTGGCCAGAAGAAACAACCGGTCGATAATGAGCAAATAGTCGAACTTCTGCCTATGGTTCACAAAATAGTCCGGCAGGTGGTAACATACTTGAGACCTCCATTGACATTTGAAGACCTGGTGTCTGCAGGAACCGTTGGATTGGTTAAGGCAGCACGTGAGTTTGACCCATCGCACCACGCTGAGTTCAAGACATACGCCTACATAAGAATCAAGGGGGCGATTCTGGATGAATTGAGGGGCTGGTCTTTTGTGCCGGCGAATCTTAACAAGCAAATTCAAGCAGCTACACAGGCCGCTCAGAAGATTATTGAGCAGACCGGCGCCGCTCCCACTGATGAGGAGCTGGCGGAAAAACTCGGGATAGCTTTGGATGAACTCTACGATACGTTTGAAAAGGCACGCTCGCAGCATTTTATTTCACTTGACGGCTACGGAGAGGATATGCCTTCACTGGCCAGTCAACTGGCGGCAAGCAACACAGTCACGCCGGATGAGCAAGCCGAACAAGTTGAAATTATTGCTGGATTGACTGAGGCAATCCAGCAGCTACCTCAGAAGCAGCGGCAGATTGTTATTTTGTATTATCAGCAGCATTTAACGATGAAGCAAATTGCGGAGGTTTTTGAGATTACTGAGTCACGTATAAGTCAGTTGCACGCAAGCGCTATATTTAACCTGTCGGTAAAATTGAGGCAATGGAAAGATGGCAGATTATAACTCCAACATAATAAAGCCGGTGGAAAGTCCACAGAATATTCCTGGTTTGACAGGCGCTAAAGACCGTGAGCGGAAAAAACGCCAGCACCCATCCGAGGAGAATCTTGAGAATCCTCAGCGAGAACGACGCAAGACGGCGGATGAGCAGAATCCTCGCAATAAAAGTGCTAAAAAAGAAGACGAGCGTCGGTCAATCGACTTCTGTGCCTGACGGCAGCCGGAAAGCCGGCAAAAATGGTGAAAGGTTGGGACAATAAATGGCGAAAACAGCAGGACACATACTGAAGCCAAACGATGTCAGACTTGAAGGGCAAGTGCACCTGGATTTGTGGAGCGGGCAGACACCCTCCACCAAACAGAAAAGTGGGGACGCATCTATTCCACAGGTGCGAGTTATCGAGAATCATCAGGAATTTGCTATTGTGGAAGTAGTATGCCCCTGCGGAAGGAAGATGTATCTAAAATGCGAATATGGTGACTCTCAAATATCTATTTGAGGATAGATAAGTATAAAAAGAATGTTGGTATGCAATTAAGAATTGGCCAAACATAGTATATGGAGAACGATACAATGGAAATCAGGAAAACCTTGCCTTTGTTGGCTTTACTGGCGACTGGATTTTTGCTGTCAAGCTGCACTGTCCCTCAAGAGCGGGCACAGGTTATAGTTACACCGCCTCAGGCACAAGAGCCGCAGAATAGCTCTGTTGCAAAAAGATTCCAGGAATCTGCTCCCCGGGCGCCGACAGCGGTAGAATCTGCAATAGAGCTGTCGGAAAAATATGCCAAGCTCTCAGAGCAGGCGTCTGTGCTGCGGCAGGAAAACCAGGACGTTGGCACAAAGAACCAACAGTTCAAAGAGCGTTTAGCCGCTCTGGAGGCGCAACTGCAACAGGCACAAAAAGAATTGGGCGAGGCAAACAGTTTTCTTATCGAGATGCGGATTGAGCTGAATAGCTGGAAATCGGATGTCCTGGGTTTTCGTGACGAGATGCGCGACGCCGAAAAAGCACAACTGGAGGCGTTGCTAAAAATACTTCAGGTTCTCGGCGGAGAGGTCAATGCGGGGCTGGCTCAGGAAAATAGCACAAGCCCAAATATCGCGTCGGCGAGCGAAAATGAGGCCGGAAGCTCTCAAAATCAGCAAACTTCAAATACAGGTGGCTCGAATGACTGAAGCAAAACCAGTTTTATTGTTTTTGGCTGCATTGGTGCTATCGGGCTGCAGGAGTTACTACAAACCTTCTGCACGTCCTGCAGACTATTACTATCTGAATCATAATAAGAATTTGACCAGCATTGGCACGGTTGCAATCGTTGAGTTAGACAATCGTTCAAGTTATCCCGAAGTGTCGAGCGATGTTACCGAGGCCCTTTTTCAGGCGTTGCAAAAAAAGCAAGTTTTTGGCCTGGCGGTTGTGCGACAGCAGGAGCCGTCCTGGCGGAGTCTGCAGCTTGACCAGGACTCGGTGTATACCCTGGACCAGTTGGCCGCCATTCGCAGGACTTTAAGATGCAACGCAATACTTACCGGGACCATTACGCAATATCAGCCATATCCGCATATGGTAATTGCGATGCGGCTGAAGCTGCTGGATTTAACGGATGGGCAGTTGGCATGGGCCCTTGAGCAGGTTTGGGACAGCGGCGACAAAACAACAGAAATTCGAATCAAAGACTACTTCCAGAGGCAGAAACGGCAGGGATTTGCACCCCTTCGTGAACAATTGGCGGTTATCAGTCCTATCGAATTTCTGAAATTTGTAACATACGAGGTGGCTGAGACGTTGTAAAATCGAGAGGGCAATAAACAAAGTAAGGTTTTCGTCTGAAGAAGAAGCTATCTTTAGAAAAAATTAAAAATTGGCAAAAAAACATTAAGTTTCGCTGAAAAAATACGAAAAGAATTATGATTGAAGAATCCTGAAAGAGTGTGCCAATGATAGAAAGAATAGATTCCAATAAAATTCAAGATTTCTTTGAAAAATCGGCATCGACGCAGCCGAATGCCGCCGGGCACCCTCCAACTAATAAAGAGGACGTATCCATACAGGTGGATTATGCCGCTTTGATTGACAAAGCAATGCAGCCATCCGAGACAGACGCAAGTGCGATTCAGCACGCACGGGAGCTTTTACTGTCGGGCCGGCTTGAAACGATAGAAAATATTCGGGAAGCTGCACAAAATATCGTGAAATTTGGCATATAGATTGGAAAAGGCGGAAAGGGATAAGATTTATACCACAAATGCAACCAGGGAAGGCGATGCTACATACTAAAAGGATTTCATAAACCCGGCGAGGAAATATGGACGCTTGGCACCCCCAAAGATGTTCATCCCTCGCCGTCTTTTTATGCGCACTATACAAAAACAGAGTTGCGATAAGATATCTGCTGGTTGAGACGCATACACGGGCGAATTTATAGATAGTCAAGCAGAGGCGGACACTTAGAAAGAGCACCAAGTATCAAGCATAGTAGTCGATAATAGCGCCTGCGGGAATGTCGGGAACAAGCTGCCCTGTGGGGTCTAACGAGCTAATGCGGTTATTATCGTTGCTGAAATGCTCAGCAGAAGTATCCGCTCCCGCGAAATCGCCTGCGCCAAAGAAGCGATGAATTGACCCGTCAAAATGGCGCGATGTATGGGTAGATTCGCCAAGAGGAACAGAATCAATGATTTTGCAAGTAACCCTCTTTACCATATTTCATCACACCACCATTGAAACGTATTTTAGCAGAAACGAGCGGCCAAATCAAGGGAAAAACTAATAAACGAGGTCACATCTCGATTCTGCTCATACTCAAAATAGCCGCTGCTTACGGCGAAGGGATATTATGGGACAGGAGTAGAATTTATGATGGCTGCCGGCTGAATATATTGGTATAATGTTTTGTGTTCAGGTGCGATTCGGATTGTGTTTTCAGAAGTGGTTTGCCTGCTAAGGCAATGACGGCAGGAAATGAAAGGATTACCGATGCAGATTATCGCCAAGTGTCCAAGATGCGGTAGTCCCTGGGTATTTGATAGCATCGCAGCCGACCGGCGGATAAAATGCCGCAAGTGCGGCAAGTTATTTAAGGTCCCAAAACTTGATGAGATGCCGAAGGCGACTAAAATAATCAGGGCTGCAAAAAGCGATATTTACGTTGACCAGTCAGGCAAAACTTACGGTTAGAAAACATCAGGCAGCTCACATTGGAGAGAGTAGCCGCATATCCCTTTTTAAGAGAGGCCTAACGAACAGGCGGAATACTTTATGGTGTTGGCGCCGGTTTTTGTCGAACTTCTTTGTCGGGTGTTTTCGGCTGAAGCCGAGGGATTGATGACTTTGGCTGCTCGATGCCAAGCACCTTTTCAATTCTCGCTATCCTGAGCGACAGTTCCGTCAGCTTGGCATCAACAGATTCCAATCTTTTTGCGACAGTTGCAAGGTCAACGCTTATTCTGGTGAGGTTCCCTTCGACCAAATCCATATTCCGCTTCATCAGTCGCTCATAGGCATCTATGGCGCGGGCCGCATCTGTTCTATATTCCGGTATGGTAATCCAGGGCTGGACCTCGTATGTTTTTTGGCCGCCCCGAATCGAAGCAGAAAACCAAAATACTATTGCACAGCCCAAACAGACTGCTGTGACAGCTATCAGTCTCCTTTTCGCTCTCATTAGAAAATCTCCTTACATCATTATTTTGCGATTGTTAGACCTTTATCGTTTATCGGCAAAAAAGCGAGCCGGAATATCAAAGATTTGGAGAGGGACTGCAGGCCCCGTTAGAAATTCTACAAAAGGCAAAAAAACCCAAAAACAGGAAATTTCTAACGGGGCAGGTGCAATAAAAACTGCATAGATTTCTGTTACCGGCCTCTCTAAAAGGAGGTTATCACATAGCTTAAGGAAACTGCTTAAGGGACAAGAGAATTTATCGAAAATATAAAGAGTCAGCGTAGTACGCTTCTTTCAATGAAGGCAATAGTAACAAGGCAGGACAAATGGCATCTCTCCTGAAAGAAACTAAATCAGAGATAAAAGACTCCCAGCACCGCGGAATGGACTATCAAACAATTTCCAGATTGTCGGACCAATCGTTTGGAACATTCTGCGATGACATCTCCGGTATGTTCGGCGTAAATGTTCGGTGCAATCAGCAGCCGGTTGTCATCGAAACTTTCAAGGGTCTTAACAAATACTTCACCGACCTGGCAATTGTGCACTGTGTCAAAGCTCAAGGCGCCTCAGAGCCGATTTTTCACCTGATGTTAGATCGAAGCGGACTATTTGTGCTGGCAGGTGTTATCAGTATGCACACCGAGGAATTGGTTTTGAAAGATATAACCTCCGGCTCACTCGAAGACGCCAGGGCAATGAGCAGCATATTGACAGAAGTAGGCGAGGCATTGGTCGGGGCGTGGGACAGGGTGTTTCGCAAAGAGTTACAAGGCCATAGCCAGTTTGTTCAGACAGACACATTCATCGGCAATCCGTGGAGCGAATCTGAGCAAATTAGCTCGTTTGGCGATGGAGAATTGGTTCTGGTTTCTTATGAGATGGCGATTGAGCCATACCCGGCTTTCAAATGCGGCGTCATTTTTCTAAAAGAACTCTTTGCCGTGCTGCCCGAAACCGAGCTTAAAAATGACGGAGAAAAAGCTAAACCGCAAGGAATTGATGTTGAGAAGGTCTCAACGGTGAATCCCGGGGCAAAAGAAGACATTAAGGATGCTGAAAAGATAGTAACTGCAACAGTCGAGACCGATGAGAGTAAAAGCGAGCCGATTCCTGAGACTATACGAAAATTAGTCCAGACTGTTACTCCACCGTTACCCGTATGGGCAAAAGATATAATGCAAAAAGACGTAATCTGGTGCGGTGCAGAGGATAGTGTGGAGCAGGCCAGTGCGAAGATGCAGCAATATAACACAAGCTACATTCTTGTGGGCCAAAATGGTGCGCTCGAAGGCATTGTATCTAAGTCTGACATAAAAGGAGCAACCAGCTCCTATTTACGGCCTGAATTCGCCAAATGGCGCAGGCCGCTTGACTATGCAACGCTTCAGATTAAGCTCAAATGGGTAATGAGCAAACCTGTCCACACAGTAAAAGAGGACACTCTGCTTGCGGAGATGATAGAAAACATGTCCCAATTCGCTGTGCGGTGTCTGCCTGTAGTGAACAATCAGGGAAAAGTAGAGGGCATCGTAACAGTGTTTGACATCTTCAGGACGATGTCAAAAAAAGAGCCAAAATAGCAATAGTGACTGCGCATCCGAGCACCGCTGAGTCCGTATCTGCTCATTTGGGGCTGATTTTAGCTCTGTTGAATATCGCAAAGGCCAATATCGCCAAAAGCGCTATAGCAGAGGCGTAGCTAACAATGTGGGGGAGCATCCAGCCGGGCCGGGCAACTACCTGAAAATCCATACCAGCGGTAACATAGTCAAGCAGGACACCACTCAAAAGTGCACATCCTGCCACCGTTGCCAGATAGATAATTGCTGTCTGTCTGCCTAACACTTTCCATATAGTTATAAATGAAGCGGCATTAGTGGCGGGGCCGGTTACGAGAAAGACAAAAGCAGCGCCGGGTGTTAAGCCCTTCAATATGAGCGCTGCTGCAATGGGCACCGAGGCGGTCGCACACACATAAATCGGGATTCCCACAAGCATCATAACCACCATTGCCAATATGCCGGTGCCGAGCTTGTCGGCGAAGTAACCTTCAGGAGCTAAAGCAGTAATTCCAGCCGCGACAACTAATCCCACCAGCATCGGTTTGCCGATGTCACGCGGGAGGGTGACAAAACCGTGCTTTAGTCCGTTGACGATTCTTGTGCCTGCTTTGCCGCCTCTACAGCACTCGTTGGAACATTTTGGTACCGGCTGCTCTTCGGTGGGTAAGCCCTGACCGAACATATTGACTAATATGCCGCCGATAAGACCTGTTACGAAAGCCGCAATTGGTCTGAAAATCGCAAAGACCGGCCCCAAGAGACTCAAAGTTACAAAAATACTATCCACGCCGGTCTGAGGGGTGGACAGCAAAAAGGCAATCGTTGAACCTTTGCTTGCACCGTGCTTATGGAGTGACATCGAGACCGGAATGACGCTGCACGAGCACAAAGGAAGGGGCACTCCGAAAAGAGATGCCTTCAAAACAGGCCATATACCTCTGCCACCCAGATGCCTTTCTACAAGATTCTGTGATACAAGCACCGAAAGAACGCCGGCCACAAAAAAGCCAAACAATAGATACGGTGACATATCGACCACGGTGTGCCAAAAGTCCATAATTATCATTTTTATATAATCAGCCATTGTGCACCTGCTATTTCAGCAACTTTTTGACGGCCCAATTGATTAATTGTTGTCATTGCTACGGCCTTTCGTGCCTTTCAATGACGATTCGTCACAACACCAGAGATTCATTCACAAATCACGAGTTTAGCATTTCAGCCAAATCTTTATCGACGTTACCGATTGGTTTTATATTGAATTTATCCACGAGCACATTCAATACAGCCGGGCTTACAAAAGCCGGCAAGCTCGGCCCAATTCGAATATTTTTGACGCCGAGGTATAGAAGCGTCAGCAAAATTGCCACTGCTTTCTGCTCGAACCACGAGAGAACAAGCGAAAGCGGCAGGTCATTGACGCCACAGTTGAAAACTTTTGCCAGAGCAAGAGCGATTTGAATTGCCGAATAGGCATCGTTGCACTGCCCGCAATCGAGCAATCTTGGTATGCCCTCAATGCTGCCGAACTCGAGTTTGTTAAAGCGATATTTGCCGCAGGCCAAAGTCAAAATCACGCAATCTTTCGGAACCTTCTGAGCGAACTCGGTATAGTAGTTTCTGCCGGGTTTAGCGCCGTCACAGCCGCCGACAAGGAAGAAGCGTTTTATCTTGCCTTCTTTAACCAACTGCACGACCTTGTCGGCAACACCGAGCACCGTGCTGCGTGCAAAGCCAATCATTATGGATTTTTCAGGCGCATCTTCGGTAAAGCCGCTCTGCGATAGTGACGCCTTGACGATAGGTGTAAAATCGCGATTGGAAATATGAGCTACGCCGGGATAGCCGACGACACCTGATGTGAAAATCCTGTTCTTGTAACTGTCTTTGGGTTTTTGAATACAGTTGGTAGTCATAAGGATTGCGCCGGGGAACTCGTCGAATTCTTTCTTTTGTTCCTGCCAGGCGCCGCCGTAATTGCCAACCAGATGTTTATACTTTTTAAGCGCCGGATAGGCGTTGCAGGGCAACATTTCGCCGTGGGTATAGACGTTAATCCCTTTGCCCTGTGTTTGTTTTAGCAGCTCCTCAAGGTCTTTCAAATCGTGACCTGAGACGACTACACATTTGCCTTTAACCGGCGTGATGCGCACCTTTGTCGGCTCAGGATGACCGTAGGCGGTTGTATTGGCTGAATCCAGCAGCTCCATCGCTTTCAGGTTGATTTCGCCGCATTTCAGGGTTTGCTTGAGCAATTCACCTGTATCGGTTGGCTCCTTGCTGATGAAATTTAAAACCTCATAGAGCGATGTGTAAAGGGTGCTATCTTCCTTGCCTAGAATCTGGGCGTGGTCTATATAGGCGGCTGCTCCTTTTAGGCCATAGGTAATCAACTCCTGCAGACCAGCCACATCGCTGCCAACTTTTCCGATGCGGTTCTGAATGGAAACTGCCTGGCTCTTGCGGAGCAGACCTTCCATATCATCTATTCCTTCCCACCAGGCAACGGGGCAGGTGATTGCTTCGGGTTTCTTGCCGGACTTTTTCGCCGCATTCTCATAAAGATTCTGCGCTTTTTGTCTTATCCTGGCTGCCTCATTGAGAAGCTGCTGGAATCTTAGCAGGTCGAAGTTGACATTTGTCAGTGTGCTGAAAAGCGCCTCGACGGTGAACGTATCGATGTCACGGTCTCTGGCGCCCAATTGTGAAGCCCTGTGGGCATACCTTGCGATGTCCTTCACTGCGTAAACCAATAGGTCCTGCAGGGCTGCTGTCTGCGGGTCCTTACCACAAACGCCCTGGGTTGTGCAGCCAGTTCCTTTTGCGGTTTGCTCGCACTGGTAACAAAACATATTCATAATATCTAACCTCTATTTTGGTTTACTTTTTTTCTGGTTACGTTAGAGAAAAGCCCTGTGCAATGGTCGGCATATTGGCACCACTCGGCGCAGACAAGGTCTATCTTTGGGTTTGCTACTGTGTAGCCACACTTGCGGCATTTCAGAGTCGGCTCATCCTTAAAAAACTCAACGACCTGGCCGCAGCCGGGGCATCGCACCTCAAAAATATCACCCGGTTTCCAGAATCTTTGGTCTTGTCCAGGACATTTTACCATTTAACGCTCTCCAAACTTCTGTATAAGACCGGCGGCTACGCACGAATCATAGTCAACAGCATTTTGAACCTAACTTCTGCTGCAACAGCGTGCGGGACGTTTGCAGGCATAATGATAATCTGGCCTGCCGATGCTTGCATATTTTTGCCGCCTATAGTCAGTTGGGCCTTGCCATCAAGAACCTGAACAACCGCATCATAAGGTGCGGTGTGTTCACTTAATTTCTGGCCTTGGTCAAAGGCGAATAGAGTAATAGTCCCCACCGGCTTATCTAATATCGTCTTGCTTACGACCGCGTCCTGGGCATATTCAATCAACTCCGCCAATTTTTGCGCCTTACCCAGACACGCCTGCAATATACCTGCCTTTTCCCTTTCACCGGTCATCTGTTTCTCCTCTTTTTTAGAGTTTTTCTCTGCACACCCCTGCTTTATGCCAGTTCATTGAGCGTAATACTGCCGAGATGACTGCTTACATATCGCTGAAGCTCGACAAGCTTCAACCTCACTTTGCAGATTCTCTGCCGTGGACAGGCATCCACACGCAACAAACATCTGTTTAACGCCAACGGCCCCTGGATTACTTCTATCACTTCCAGCACACTTATTTTTGATGGCCTCCTGCTCAATTGAAACCCGCCTTTAGGCCCCATACAACTTTTCACCAGTTTGGCATTGTGCAGCTTCTGCATCAGCTTGCAGGCAAGCTGGTAGGGAATATTCTCTTTGGCTGTTAAAGCTCTGGTTGAGACAGTGCTGTTGCCATAATGCCTCGCCAGATTTACCATCGCACGCAGAGCGTAATCGGTATTTCGCCTTAATATATCCATCTCAACGCTCCCGTTTTATTACGATGTCGCTTTTTAATCTAATATGAATCTCAACCACCAACATTATCAAAGGTAATCGGAAAGTTTCTGCCAAATATAACAAATGTTCCAGATGATTTTTATCAACCACAATGATCATTATTATAACATGGGATGACCTGTTATAACCACAGGTCACCCCACACAAAATACAAACAACCTGCTATTGTTCTACAGTAAGCCACTGAGATGCGAGAATAGCTAAGTCACGTAAATCTACTATCCCATTCAGGTCACCATCAAGGAACGGAACTTGCGGCTCCGGCTTATTTGTTGTCAGCTCAAATGCAAGGTCCCACGAAATCTGTGCTGGATATTCAACCGGTTTTCCACTATTCCAGATGGCGCCAAGTGGTGGAGGCCATA
>CAZKOQ010000073.1:0-12303 GCA_964554425.1 uncultured Pirellulales bacterium
CGGAAGATGAGAAGAATTTACTATTTACTATTTATTATTTACTATTCTTTATTTGTCATAGGCGACGTGATAAGCGCAGCGGTGGAAATTCCCACACCAAATCCGCCCGTACTAAAGGCGGCGGATGTAATTCGCTTTGGTGTCAACAATGCCCAAGCCCGAACTATTACGCTCGGTTCGGTTGACCCTAAGAGCGGCTACAATTTCCGCTTAGAGTTAAGCTCAAAAGGGGCCGCTATCAGGAAGGCAGTGTTTAGCGGATTCAACGATTGCAATTATAAAAATCCACAGCCATTGGCAATTCTCACTCCCACACGAGATGATGGCGGTGAGATTCTGGCGATGTCTAACACCGGTTTTATATTTGTTCAGCCGCAGTTGCAACTGCCTTTAGACAAGCTCCACTGGAAGAGCTTTGATGTCGAGACAATGGAGGACGGTTCGCAGATAGCCCGCTTTGAAGCGATTATAAAAACCGAGGACACCGGCAAACCAGCGGTAGTGCTAACCAAGACTTATAAAGTTGTTCCGGATAGTTACCTTATTGATTGCCGGCTTACAATTGAGAATCTCACGGATACAGAGCAAAAGATACAATTTAATTTGGTTGGACCGGTAGGGATAGGCCAAGAAGATGTCAGTAGAGACGACAAAAAAGTGGTGGGCGGCTTCAGGGAATCGCAGGGCCAGCCCGCCGAAGGCGGGTCTGCTCAGGCCGGCCTTCAGCCGGTCGTCAGTGTTCGGCTCGATGCCAAGAAACTGAGCAAAGCGGAGGATATTGAAAAAAGACGTCTTACAAAAGGAGGGGCCGGATTTTTGTGGGCAGCGATAACCAATAAATATTTTGCGGCGATACTTGCACCCGTGCCGGACCCGAACAAAGAAACCTGCGATTGGGTGGTAGAAAGAACAGGACAATTCTACAATCCTGACGGCGACAAGAAGGCAGACAGCGGCGACGAAACGGTAGGGGTGGATTTGAAGACTGCACCGGTTACTCTTGGTGCAGCCGGTCAGGGCAATAGTTCCAAAATCTACGCTTTCAAGCTGTATCTTGGGCCAAAAGATAAGAGCTTGTTCGATAAGGACGAGCTTTATCGCAAACTGGGTTTTGTTCAGACGATAGATTTTATGGCTTGCTGCTGCCCTTCAAGCATCATAAATCCGCTGGCGTTTGGAATTTTGTGGATAATGAAGTTGATGCATGGCTTTCCCCCACACAACTACGGCGTGGTCATTATAGTACTGGTATTTTTGGTTCGTCTGCTTTTGCATCCGATTACCAAGATGAGCCAGGTCTCGATGAGCAAATTCAGCAAGCTTGCCCCGAAGGCCGAGGAGATAAAGAAAAAATACGCCAATAACAAGCCGGAGATGAATAAGCAGTTGATGGCTCTTTACAAGGAGCAGGGTGCGACGCCGATTATGGGGCTTTTGCCGATGATGGTGCAAATGCCTGTATGGATAGCGCTTTATAGCGCGATATACGCAAGTGTTGACCTTCGCGGAGCGGCGTTTTTACCGTTCTGGATTACCGACCTGTCAGCGCCGGATGCGGTGTTGAGGTTTATGACGTTCAACATACCGCTTTTTGGAAAGGTTAATTCACTAAATCTGCTGCCGATTCTTATGGCTTTGGCGTTCTATATGCAGCAGAAGCTTATGCCCGCGCAGGCACAGGGGGCGGCAACGCCTGAAGCAGCTCAACAACAAAAGATAATGAGCTTAATGATGACGGTGCTGTTTCCGCTGATGCTGTATCGGGCGCCATCAGGACTGAACCTATATATTATGTCGAGCACCTTCGCCGGCGTCATCGAGCAGTATGTGATTCGCAAACACATCCGCAAAAAAGAGGAGGCAGAAAGCCAGGGGCTTGTAGCCGTAACAAGCAAGACCGGAGGAAAGGTCAAAAAGAAAAAGCCCAAGCCGTTCTTTAGATTTTAGAGACTTTTTGTCGATAATCGTTTGTCTTTAGTTGTTACTTCCGACCCGCCGTAAAACGGCGGGCTAAATAATATTCCCATTCCCAATCTACAATAAGATGTATAGTCTCACTGACACAATCGTAGCCATCAGTTCGCCGAGTTCTGGGCCGCGAGCGATTGTTCGCGTCAGCGGGTCAGCCACGGTTGAAATATGCCGACAAATTTTTAGTCCGCCAATTGCAGATGGAAAAAGCGGTTTGATAAACGGCAGTATAACTATCGATGATGGGCTAAAAGTTGATGCGGTATTATATCTATTTTTAGCTCCGCGGTCTTATACCGGCGATGACGTTGCTGAAATCCATCTGTTTGCAAACCGTTCTGCAACCGAAGCGTTGGTTGAGAATTTACTGAGTAGAGGTCTGCGAATGGCTGGGCCGGGGGAGTTTACCGCGAGGGCGTATCTAAACGGCAAGACAGATTTGGCCCAGGCAGAGGCAGTCAATGAAGTTATTGTCAGTTCGAATACGTTGCAGTTAGCCGCTGCGGAGAAGCTGCTTAGCGGGAAATTATCGGAAACACTGGAAAAGGTGAGGTCGGCGATGATGGATTGGATTGCTGCAATTGAAGCGGGACTTGACTTTAGCAGCGAGGAAATTGAATTTATAAGCCGACAAGATGCGATTGAGAAACTTACGGTCATAAAAGAAGGGCTTGAGAAACTCTTATCCGGCAGCATTAGTTATGAATCAGTGGTCGAACTGCCATCGGTGGGGATTGCTGGCGCTCCCAACGCCGGAAAAAGCAGTATGCTCAACAAACTGCTCGGGCAGGAGAGAAGTATAGTCTCGGATGAGCGTAAAACAACAAGAGATGTCCTGACAGGAATGATAACGCTGAAACACTGTAGATGTGTGCTGTTTGACTGCGCAGGATTGGTGCCGCACCCGGCCGGCATACTTGACCGGTTAGCGCAACAGGCGGCAATTGAGACACTAAAGAATAGCTCTGTGGTTATATTCTGTGTTGATATAGCAAAAAATGACTGGTCTGAGGATATTGCGATACGCCATATTATTGAGCCGAAAGTCCTGATACCGGTGGCGACAAAATCTGATTTAGTTTCCAAGAAGGTTTCAACCGGACGGCAAGCCCGGCTAAGTGAATTGTTCGGCGAGGAGTTCTTGGCGACTTCAGTAAAGAGCGATGCCGGCATAGAAGAACTTCGGCAGGCGATAGATAAAAAAATACTTGAGGTATCACTTAGACCCGGGGCGCAGGAAAAGGGGCAGGAGGCAGTTGCTCTTACGATTCGCCACAGGCAAACCATTACTGAGGCAATCAAAAATATCAACGAAGCTATCAAGGAGATAAGGGCAGACAACGATGAGGTTGCTGCGATGATGGTACGGGCTGCCTACAAGGACATTGGCGAGATTCAACAGCCCACTTATGAGCGCTCCGATGACCAAATTCTGGAAAGGATATTCAGCCGATTCTGCATAGGAAAATGAACTTGATTCTCGTAGCTCGATACTCGCCTGCCGGTGGCCAAGGTTTGTTTTGAGCTTCGAGTATCCGGTATCGAGCATCGGTCATTTCCAGTTACTTGTCTTTGGCCTCGAATTCTGCGTCGATTACGTCGTCGCCACCTTTTTTTCTTCTGACCTCACCTTCGGGAGGTGGAGGAGGCTGTTCAGCAGGACCCGAAGCTGACGCCGCCTGCTTTTTGGCTGCCTCCTCGTAGAGCGTTTTGCCAAGCTCCTGGCCGGCGTCGCCAAGATTATCTATGGCCCTTCTTATCGCCTCGGCATCTTCACCTTTTGCAGCTTCCTTGAGGTTATTGACGGCGTTTTCGATTTTGCCGCGAGTGTCGGCGGAGACCTTGCCGCCGTGCTCTTTGAGCGTCTTTTCGGTAGAGTAAATCAATTGGTCTGCCTGGTTTTTGAGGTCCACAACCTTTCTTTTCTTCTTATCTTCCTCTCCATGTGCCTCGGCGTCCTTTTTCATCAGCTCGACTTCATGCTCGCTAAGTCCCGAGCTGGATTTAATCACGATGGACTGCTGCTTGCTTGTGCCAAGGTCTTTGGCCGAGACGTTGAGGATGCCGTTGGCGTCGATGTCAAAGGCAACCTCGATTTGCGGGATACCCCGCGGAGCAGACGGAATGTCGGCAAGCTGGAACCTGCCAAGCGTGCGGTTATCTCTGGCAAATTCGCGCTCGCCCTGCAGAATGTGGATTTCGACGGTAGTCTGACCATCAGCAGCGGTCGAGAAAATCTCTTTTTTGCTGGTTGGGATTGTGGTGTTGCGCTCGATAAGTCGCGTCATAACGCCGCCGAGCGTCTCGACTCCCAGAGAAAGCGGCGTTACATCCAACAGCAGAATATCCTTTACGCCGGTATCACCTCCGAGGATTGCGGCCTGGATAGAAGCGCCTATAGCGACGACCTCATCAGGGTTGAGACTCTTATTTGGCTCTTTGTTGAATATTTCTCTGGCAATCTGCTGGACCCTGGGCATTCTCGTGGAGCCGCCGACAAGAAGCACTTCGTTGATGTCTTTGGGCGGCAGTTTCGCATCCTCCATTGCCTTGTAGCAGGGGGCTTTGAGCCGTTCAAGGACATGCTCAACGAGCGATTCGAATTTGCTACGCGTGATGGTAATCTGCAGGTGCTTTGGCCCTGAGGCGTCGGCTGTAATAAATGGCAGATTAACGGTAGCTTCAAGCTGAGTGCTCAGCTCACACTTTGCTTTCTCAGCCGCCTCTTTTAGCCGTTGCTGCGCCATTGGGTCTTTTCGCAGGTCAATGCCTTCGGTCTTTTTGAACTCATCCGCGAGGTAGTTTATCAGCACTGCATCAAGGTCGTCACCACCTAAGTGAGTATCGCCATTGGTGCTGAGGACCTCGAGGACGCCTCCTTCCTCGCCGAACCCGCCGATATCGAGAACGGAGATGTCGAAGGTGCCGCCGCCGAAGTCGAACACTGCCACTTTCTGGTCTTTTTGTTTTTCAACGCCGTAGGCAAGGGCTGCTGCGGTCGGCTCGTTGATAATTCTACGGACATTAAGGCCTGTTATCGTACCGGCGTCCTTGGTTGCCTGGCGCTGCGAGTCATTAAAATAAGCCGGAACGGTAATAACTGCATCGGTAACTTTCTCGCCCAGATAATCCTCAGCAGTCTTTTTGAGGTCCTGTAGAACCATTGCCGAGATTTCAGGCGGAGTATAGTCCTTGCCGCGGACGCGGACCTTGACAAGCTCATCGGCGTCACCAACGATTTTATAGGGGACAATTTTTTCTTCCTCAGCGACTTCTTTGTGTCGTCGGCCCATAAAACGCTTGATTGAGAATACCGTGTTCTCAGGGTTGGTTACCTGCTGATGTTTAGCAATTTGTCCGACCAGCCGCTCGCCTTTATCGGTAAAGCCGATAACGGAGGGGGTCAAGCGGGAGCCGGAGGAGTTAATCAAAACCTTCGGTGCAGAACCTTCCATCACGGCTACCACCGAGTTTGTCGTTCCCAAGTCAATTCCGATGATTTTGTTTGCAGCCATATTGAATTTCCTTTCGTTTTTGTTGTCGTTGTTAGGACGCAAAATGCCTTGATATGCAAAATGTGCAAAAGCTGTGCCAGTATCACACAACAGGGGTCGAAGGCGCATAAATACTGTCTATCAGAGGACTTAGACTCGTCTCGAGACGAATGTTTTTTCGTGGATTTTGTGCCATTTTGGCAGACTCATCGAAGACGGGTGGACAGCGTATAGGGATTAGTATTTAGGTTACACGAAATATGAGACACCCTTCGACTTCGCTCAGGGTGGGGAGCAACGTCGAACCACGAGCGACGATTCACGAGGTCTGGCCGAGGGCGGAGCGAATGATTTGGGCGCGAAGCGCATCACGGTGTGTGGCATCAAGGGGCTTTCCGTAGTTTAGCTGCAGGTGAGCCGGCAACGTCAGCATAAACAGGCGATTTATGGTTCTGATTGTCAGGCCGGACTGCTTGGCTGCATCGCCGGCGTCCCCTCTACTCCGCTCGGGGCAAGGTTTGAGCGAGCAGAGCCGCTTTATTGCCGGCGTTGAGGCCCCCAGATGCTCGTGCATATTGATACCCAGCCGCAGGTGGCTCAATAGAAATAGCGCCTCTTGCGAGCTTATCAGGTGGGCATTCTGCAAAAGCGCCATCGCGCGGGAGATTTTATCATCGAGTATATCGGATTGTTTGGACAGCAGTTGATTTCTGGCGACGTTTTCGTATTCGACTATCTCGGGAATTATTGTGGTCTCAAATTCCTTGACAACGGCCTGCTCCGAGATGCCGAGCGTTACCTGATTGGATAATTGATAGAGGTCGCTGGCCGCCTCGGTGCCTTCGCCGAACAGGCCGCGGACAGCGAGATTCATATCCCTGGCAGCATTGAAAAACTTTTCTATTTGACCGGTCAGCTTCAAAGCCGGCAGGTGCAGCATAACCGAAACCCTAATGCCGGTGCCAAGATTGGTCGGGCACGCCGTCAAGTAGCCGTAGCGAGGATTGAATGCGTATTCGACCTTCTGCTCAATCATATCATCGATGAGGTTTATTTGCTTAGCACACTGGGATAATTGGCAGCCGGCCTTTAGCACCTGCAGGCGCAGGTGGTCCTCTTCATTTATCATAGCAGTAAAGAACTCGCGCTCGGCGATGACGGCGCCTCGCGGGCCTTTACCAAAGGCGTGGTTTCTGCTGATAAGATGCCGCTCCACCAATAGGTGTCTATCAAGGGCCGGAGCTTTATCTATGCTGATATAGAAGACGACGTCACCAAGCTCAAGTGACATCAAGACATCTTTAAGTTTTTTTAGTATCTCGGCCTTTTCGGGGGTGGAACAGCGGGTCAGAAACTTGTAGCCGGCTAAGTTTCTGGCCAGGCGAACACGTGAGGACATAACAATATCGGCTAACGGCCCGGAGCCGTCAAACCATTCGTTTATATCACTGCTTAAATCGGTCAGTTTCATATTTTGTATTGCGCATTGCGTAGCGCGTAGCTCGTTTTCCGTTATGCGTTTATTTTTCCACCTGATTTATTTTATCACGCAGCTTAGCAGCCAGCTCGTAGTCTTCGCTCTGCACAGCAGTTTCCAGCTGCTGGCGCAGGCTAAGAAGCTCAATCTGCTTTTTCGCATCACTCGGCACTCTTGACGGGAGCTTGCCACAGTGAGTTGTTCTGCCGTTGTGAGCTCGTTCGATAAGCGGAAGGAGCGATTTCTCAAAGACCTCATAGTCGTAGGGACAGCCCAAGAGCGCCTCCTTACGAAACTGCTCCAGCGTAAAACCGCAGTGCGGACAGGCAACATCTTTGGCCGAATGCCCGGAGAGCTCCTCATCTGTCGGCTGGACGGCAAGCAGATTGCTGAGCAGCTCATTTATGGGAATATTTGTCTTAACGGCAATCCCCTGTTCCTGTGCGCAAAGCTCGCAAAGGTGCATCTCGGTGCGGACGCTGCCTGCAATTTCTGTCAGATGAATGGTCGCCTCATTTTTGTTACAAACCTGGCACTGCATAATATTTCGTTCCACATGCTCATTTGAGCGGACTACAGACGACAACAGCGAACAACAGATTTCAGCTTGAGAGTATTATACCATAAATCCCGTTTAAATAATCGTCAAATTTATAAACCTGCTAAAGGGCGATTATTTGCTGAATTTTGCCGAGCAGCCGGGCTCTTCAATGACCTTGACGCTTTCCAGACGGACACTCACAGGCAGCTTAGATTCGAGCTTTTCAAATATGTATTTGGCTACGTTTTCGGCCGATGGGTTGTTCTGCTGAAAATAACGAACATCATTTAGAGAAGCGTTATCAAACTCGGCCACGATGCTATCGAGCATCTGTTTTAGTTTCTGGAAGTTCATCACAACGTCCATTTTATCGAGCATATCACTACCGACATCGACGGCAACAACCCAGTCGTGGAAATGGCTGGATTCCTTTGAGCCGTTCCGCAAGCGAATCTGGTGCGATGCCTTAAAATGCATTTCGACGCTTATGGTGAACATAGCTCGATGCTCGATGCTCGATTCTCGTTTAGTATTTCTGCGAGTTGCCGGCATCGGACAATTATTCTATTTCTTTATTTTTTTATCAAACCGCTGCTTCAGGTGTTTCTGCACATTCGGCGGAATCAGATTTGTCAGGTCGCCGCCGAGCGAGGCAATCTCTCGAATCATTGTGGAGCTGGTAAAGCCATACTGCTCGCTTGTCATAATAAAGACCGTCTCGATGCCGGCGACCGCACGGTTGGTCATCGCAAGCTGAAATTCATACTGGACATCGGTTAAGCTCCGCAACCCGCGCAAAATGACGTCGGCCTTTTTCTTGGAGGCGTATTCGACCGTCAGGCCATCGAAACTTTCTACCGAGACGCCCTTCATCCGCTTTTTGCTGACTATTTGCTTTATCATTTCAACCCGCTCTTCGGGCGTAAAGAGCTGATTTTTAATGGGGCTTTTGCCGACCGCGATGATAAGCTCATCGAAGAGCTTTATGCCGCGGTCGATAACGTCTAAATGCCCGTTTGTAATCGGGTCAAACGACCCCGGAAAAACCGCCCGAACAAATTTCTTAGCCATCTATATACCTTTCTGGCATAAGCCATCTTGACGATATTGATGCAAAGCAAAGCTGGCATTATACCGTTAATAGCGGCAGGGTCAAATGCTCCCGACCGAGATTTTGATTGAAAAGCCCTTACCAGCAGCGAAAACACTATTTACGTTCTGACTGGTTTTGCTATACTTGAGCCGGTAAAGAACGTGTCGGCCGTATTTAAGCAAAAAAATAAGGCAGCAGGGTATGGATACCTGTGTAATCAAACTGACAGAGTCGGCCTTTAAGTATGGCAATCTCAATCTCCGCTCCTGTGGCAAGGACTTTTTCCCGCCGGATGTCTTCGGCGGCCCGAATAAAAAATCCGGCATAGGCAATCCCATCACCCTAAAAGTCGAAGGGCTTGCCCAAGAGATACAAACAGATATTCCTACCGACTCAAAAACCCACAACCCTCGCTGGATTTTCAGAGAAAGGGGTTGGGTTAAGGGATTCATCCGCTCTAATAACCTTGGGAGTGGAGATTCTGTAGATATTACGCGGCTCAGCGGAAGAGTATATGTGGTCACCATTGGGAATGCACGACAGAGCGTCCGGGAGATCGGAGCCAAGAAGAGAAAACCCGAAGCCACACGAAAGCTCATAGCGTTCGGCTGGTATGGAGGGAAGTTCTCTCATCTTGACTGGCTGCTACCTCTTTTGCCACAAACCAAGCATTTCTGTGAGGTCTTTGGGGGATCCGCTGCGGTGATTCTGAACAGACATCCTTCCCCGATAGAAACTTATAACGACATAGACGGTGAAGTAGCCAACTTCTTCCAGGTCTTACGAGACCGTGGTGAAGAGTTGATTAGAGCGATCGCTCTAACCCCATTTTCAAGAGAGGAGTTTGAACTGGCTATAAGGAAGGAAGAAAAGAAAATATCCAACTTTGAAAGGGCCAGGCGGTTCTATGTACGAGCCAGACAGGTCAGGACAGGGCTGGCGCAGACGGCTACTTCGGGAAGGTGGGCGCATTGCAGATTAACAAGCCGGGCAGAGATGGCTGGGGCAGTCTCGCGGTGGCTCGGAAGCGTAGAGGACCTTCCATACATTGCGCAAAGGCTTCTTCGAGTACAGATTGAAAACGCACCCGCCATCGAGGTTGTCCAAAGATACGATAGTGAGGACACGCTGTTTTATTGTGACCCGCCATACGTTCATGACTCTCGTGGGGATAAGAATGCCTATGCTTACGAGATGACCGACCAAGACCATCGGCGACTTGCACATATCCTTAACAACGTGAGGGGCAAGGTTGCGCTGTCCGGTTACCATTGTGATCTTATGGATGAACTCTACGGCGACTGGCAGTACATTGAAGCTCCTGTCAGGAATTGCCATTCCGTCAAATCACCCCGAAGAGAGGTGCTTTGGGTGAATTATCCTGTGAGAAAGTTGACCAAATGCCAAAGCCGAGAAAAATCCTTGACGCCGCTTTTCGACGTGCAACTTGTAACATAGACCGGCCTGTCGTCAAGAACGCGGACATCATAAACAAAGTAGATTTCGTGTGCCGCAATCTCCAAAACCGTGCGGGCGTTCGTTTGCTACTGGCATGTTTGTTGGCGAAGGTTCATAAACCGGCCATAGATATAAGGAAACCATATACTGAGATTGGCGACCCCGACTGCTATTCGGGTCGCACTTACGATGAATCTTATGTGTCCGCATTCATTAACCAGAACCAACTTCCATGCAACCCAACGACAGCTTTTTTGACGCCTGCTTTGCGAAACAGAAATATAGTCCTTACGCCCGATGTCGATCTTGTTGGCCGGCCACCTCAGCTCTATCGGGCGGCACTTGAATTGCTGGATGAGGTCCACCGAAAAACGGTCTCGGCGAGCACCCTCCTTGCTGAGACTGTGAGGTTTCTTCTGATAGTCAGAGATGAGAGACGGCAAAGGATGGATTCGTTGCTTGCTGGATTATCTGCGTCGCAAACGACTGTTGCATTGTCTTCGGAACAGATAATTACGCTCATTGAACAACACCTCCATTGCCGGAAAGCGAGTCGATTGCCCGTTCTTGTCGTTGCAGCCGCATATAAAGCTGCTGCCAATCATCTCAGGGAGCGAGTTTTACCTCTTTCTGCCCATACAGCTGCGGATGAGCAGACCGGTGCGTTGAACGATTTACAAATTACGCTTGTCGATGACCAAAATGTTGTTACGGCTTACGAAATGAAAACTCGGCGGGTGACTCTTGAGGATATTGAGCGTGCCCTACAGAAAATCGCCCACACGAGTAATGAGATTGACAACTACATATTCATTACCACCGAGCCGATAGAGGTAAACGTCCAAGACCACGCAAAAAGCCTGTATGAGCAAACGGGAGTTGAAATGGTCATATTGGATTGTATTGGTTTTTTGCGTCACTTTCTTCACCTATTTCACAGGTTGCGCATGGCATACTTGAATGCATACCAAGAACTGCTTTTAGCAGAATCAGAAAGCTCAGTTAGCCAACCCCTCAAGGAAGCTTTCTTGGCTTTGTGGCAGGCAGCTACCTCTCGCGAGTAACCAAAATCTGCGCGGTCCCTGCTTTCAGTTTTTCAGCCATTGGGCCAGCC
The DNA here is from genome assembly GCA_964554425.1 of uncultured Pirellulales bacterium. Taxonomy (GTDB): domain Bacteria; phylum Planctomycetota; class Phycisphaerae; order Sedimentisphaerales; family Anaerobacaceae; genus CAYWXK01. The sequence continues at coordinate 11,149 of CAZKOQ010000073.1, forward strand.
AGGCGAGGACGGTTTCGTGCCAGAGGATGGAATTAGCGGGCTTGAGCACCCAGTGATTTTCATCCGGGAAATATAATAATTTGCTGGGGATTCCACGCCGCTGCAGGGCGGTGAAAGTCGATAGGCCTTGTGTGTCGGGGATGCGAAAGTCATTTGCGCCGTGGATAACTAACATCGGTGTTCTCCAATTTTTGACAAAGCTGATCGGGTTAAGCTTTTCATAGCCGGCAGGGTTTTCCCAGGGAGTGCCGAGATGGTCCCACTCAGGGAACCACAGCTCCTCAGTTTCATAGTAAGCAATGCGCTCATCGAGAGTGCCATCGTGATTAACTAAGCAGCGGAACCTCTCTGGCCAGGCACCTGCAATCCAGTTAATCATATAGCCGCCGAAGGAGGCACCAAGGGCGGCGACCCTGTCACCATTCATCCAAGGATAGTGCTCCAACGCAGCGGCGAGACCTTTTTTCAAGTCTTCGAGGGGCTTGCCGCCCCAGTCGCCGCGGATAGAATCGGTGAAATTCTGGCCGTAGCCGGTTGAGCCGTGGAAATCAATCATAACCACGGCGTAGCCGGCGCCTGCATAAACCTGCGGATTCCAGCGGTAATGAAATGTGTTGCCGAATGAGCCTTGCGGGCCGCCGTGAATCAAAAATGCGACAGGATATTTTTTATTTGGAACAAAATCTACCGGCTTTACGATGTAGCCATAGACCGTTTCATCGTTCCAGCCCGCAAAGGAAAACTGCTCATATTCGCCCATACGTGCATTGAGGAGTATTTCTGCATTGATGTTGGTGAGCTTGCGTATATCAGTTCCATCGGTCTTGACCGAATACAGCTCCATAGGCGAATGTAACATATCCAGGCCGAAGACGATTTTGTCGCCGGCCAGACCGATTGAGCTGACGGTTCCTTCTTTTACAATGGTTCGGACACTGCCGGTTTGGACATCAATTGCAAAGAGGGATTTTTGGCCGATGTTTTCTGCGGCTGCATAAATGGTTTTGCCATCCGCAGACCAGCAAATTGTCGATGGGCTGTGGTCCCAATTTTCCGTCAGAACCTGTTTTTTGCCGTTAGGCCAGGAGCAAAGAATGATTTTGAGGCGGTCGGCTTCGTAGCCGGGTCTGGCCATAGCTAAGTAGGCCAGAGTTT
>CAZKOQ010000074.1:0-12098 GCA_964554425.1 uncultured Pirellulales bacterium
TTCACACTGCTTTATGCTTGATGGCGGGCGGTGGATTGCCGCACAGGACCTCAAGTCAGGCCTAAAGCTAAAATCCCTTAACGGCCCAGTTGGCATAAGGAGCGTTAAGATGAGACCTGCACCCTTTGTCGGCAAGGTCTATAACTTAAAGATTAGAAACTGCGACCAATATTTCGTCGGCAAAGACGGCATATTTGTCCGCGACTATTAAAAGACCGCGATAGAATGTTGTCAGCGAGATAAAGCATAATAAAAGCTGCCTTCCCGGCTTATCGGGAAGGCAGCTTATTCTTGTGTAAACTCATAAGCCAAACAGCAGCTTATTGCGGCCACAGCTCCTCTTCGAGCCACATACCCGCCAGAAGGGCATAATCATTTAAATCAACCTTGTTGTCGCCGCTCAAGTCAGCGCTGAGTTCAGGTGGTGCCGTCTCAAGCCACTGCTGGGCCAATACATCAAGGTCGGCATAGTCAACCACACAATCGTTGTTGAAGTCACCTACCGGCTTGGCCAGCGAAGGTATGCACCGAGGCACATACAACCTGATGTCATCGACATATATGACATTGTCATTCGGGTCGTTACCGCCGTTGCCGGGCTTTGGATTGGCTCTGTCGCCAACGCCGATATACATCTTCTTGATGCTGCTCAGGATGACACCTCCATCGCTGAAATTCTTCAATGGAATGTTCCACTCCTGCCACGTAGTTGCGTGCACAGCATTTGCGTCCGAGTTCGTAACTACCTTAGAGTTGTTGGCGCTATCCTTCAGAATCACATATAACGGCTCGGTGGAATTGCCTTGCATAAGCGCTGTGCCAATCACCTGCGACTGCCACTGACCTGTAACATTGCCGGTAGTGGCCACATCCGAAAATTCCGCCACACACATTACGCTGGTGTTATGGCTCGTTACCGCCAGACCTATATAGACATTGTTCTGCATAGTGATTGTCTGCGGATTCCAAGCCAGCGGATGCCACCCCTCTGTTGCAGGGTCATTGGAATCGTAGGCGTTGAATGTGCTGCCGATACGCTCTATCTTAATCCAGTGTGGTGGGCGAATGTGTGCAAGCTGCGTAACCGGTGTGTCACTGGTAGCGCCTGCGCCAGTAGCCAACCTTGCCTGGTATCTACACCCGTTACCGGGTGCGATGAAATTAAAAGCGTATGCTGAATTTGCAGCCAGCGTCTCTCGAATCATCACGCCCGCCTTGACCCACGGGTCGATGTTACTGACGCTGAGCACCTTTGCTATAATAGTCCCGTCTCCCGACAACTGTTTATAGACATAGCGGAACTGGTCTGCGGTGCCGTAGATATCCGCTCCGCCGGCGCCTATTGTAAAGCGTCCGGGCGACGATTCTACAAACTCCACTGGATAGCCCTTTAAGAACAGCGTCAGCGCCTTGATACCTTTTCTGGTCCAATCCTGTGGAGTATCCCATTCGTATTCGGTCTCAGAATAATACGGTGCTTTAGCATTGTTGTAATCCATCGGAATCGACTGAGAGCCGCCGTGAACGAACGCCGCTCTGGTCTCGGCAAAAGGCGGATTAATATAACCTACCGTTGAGCCGGTGCCATTGCCGGGTATGCCTGGTGGCGGGTCCGCGGTGCCCCATCCGTCTATCCAGTTCTCCCATATTCTGTCGGGATAGAAGTTATTGTAATCCTCAAAATCATCGACAATAAGGTAATCGGTCAGCATAAAGCTCCAGACCATACCTTTCCAGGGGCTCTTCGAGTGGAGGTCGTTGACCTCATCGATACGCCAGTAGTAAGTCTGACCCCACACCAGCTCGCCCGGTGGAGTATAGCTGGTAGCAGACTGCCGGCCTTGATATACCCCCAGCGGGTCGGCCGGCGTGGCATTTTGCACAGCGCCGGCGCTGGTGCCGAAATACACATCATGTTGAGCAGCATTGACACCCCGCGACCACGTAAGAGGCGTGGCACTCTCTTCATCTACCGTTGACTTGTCGGCGGGCTTCGGATCCCTCGCAAGGTTCGGGTCTCCTGTCATAACTATCTGGACCTCCGATGCCGTCAACGCCCTATTATAGATACGGATGTCATCAATCCGCCCGCCCCACATGCTGCCGGCGGCTTCTCTTCCGCCTAACGCCACATAATAGAGATTTCTGCCGATTGCGCTTGCCGCTCGGTTCTGCGCATTCAACACGCCGTTGATATATATCTTTTGGTTGTTTTCAGGCGAGGGGACTCTGTAGTCGAAGGTTAATGCAATGTGAGTCCACTGATTAGTCGGAACGGCAGTGGCCGATCCAAGACCAGGAGCAGCGCCACCGTTAGTCCGAAATCGTATTCGTCGTTCAAAACCAGCGGTGGTGTCGAGACTGAAGCTGTAAGATGCGTTCCAGCCGCCGTGCCGAATGGGTGCATCATTGCCTGCACCGCCATACACCCATACTGACACTGTTCCCGCAGTGTTGATATCCAGAGTCGGTTTGAATGGAACGTAAACACATTCATCAGCTCCGTTCAGATTCAGGACGCTGGTCTGGGAGGCGTAAGGTCGGTCGTTGGCGACAACGATATTAGCATCATTAATGGGCCTGCCGTGGTTTTCGTTACCAGAGACATCGAGGTAATGGCCATCAAATGTCCACCAGCCAACTATATTAGGGTCGGCTGACGCTGTTGTCTGGAAGCTCCACATATCACCTGTATGTGTGCTGGTGCCGTCGAATTCATCTATCCGCCAGTAGTAAGTGGAGTCATACGTCAGGACGCCGGGAACATAGTTGGGCTCTGTCCGAACGCCTTTATCTACGTCTGGGTGACCGCTAATCACCTTGGTTTGGTCCTTGCCAAAGTAGATATGATGTGAAATTGCGCCCGTCCCTGGCGCCCAGGAAAGCACCCTGTTCCTGCCTACATACAGAGCATCATCAGGCGGATCCGGGACAGAGGCCTTTGAGTCAGCAACCCTAAAGCTCCAGACATCGCCTCTCCAGAGGTTAGGGTCGGCGTTGTTCACCTCATCGACACGCCAATAGTAAGTCGTGCCGGGAACAAGTGCGGAAACGTAATAATTCGGATCGGTCGTCAAACCTTTGTCGGCGCCGGCCGCGCCGGTATTTACGTCAGCGATTTTATCGCTGAAATACAAGTGATGGCCGTTCACAGAGGCCACATCCGAGCCCTGCCACCACTCAAGCAGCGTATTTGTTGTGCTGATTGTAGCCCCATCTGTCGGGGTGGGGTCCGTAGCCAATTGAATGCCGGCTATTATCTTTATCTCGAGCGCGTTTAGCGCACGGTTGTAAAGACTGCCTTCGTCTATCATACCCTGGTAGAACCATCTGCCGGTGTCACCACTGTAGGTATCAGCGCCTATGAATAGAGGGCCGGTATTCGTCGTGAGCGGGTTTGCCGAGCGGTTCTGAGCATTCAATCTCCCATTGATATATATCTTCTGGTTGTTTCCTGGGGTATTTACATCGAAGGTTACCGCAACGTGAGTCCATGTAGCCAGCGGGATGCCTGTGCTTGAGTTAAGGGCGTTAACAGTATCGCCGCCGCGACTACGCCAGTTTAACTGTCGATAGGTCACAGGGTCGTCGTCGAGCCGAATGCCTAAATTCTTCCAGGCGTTGCCATCGCCTTGGACACCTTTGACTATGAACGCATCTGCAGGTGTCCCTGTGTAGTACACCCACATCTCAAACGTAACTGAACCGGTAACGTTCAGACTGGGGCTGTGCGCAATCCTGAGGAACTGGCTGGTGCCGTTGAGCTGCAGCGCGTAATTATTCGGGCCCTTTCTTGGCGCACCCGGCTGGACCCACGTCAATGGTGCCCCTGCGGGCATGAAGGTGGCGTGGTTGCCGTTTCCACTGCCGTCATAAGCGATTGTCCCGGTTCCCTCATTAAACGTCCACAAGGCAACAAGACCCCTGTTAAGGTCAACAGGCATGCCGGCCTGAGTCGTCAAAGCAACGCCCAGCACCAAAACAAAAGAAACTAAATAAATCAATTTTCTACACATAACTATCCTCCTACATTCACAATTAACTTAAACACTTACAGAACAGCTACAACATACTCCTGCTTTGTCACAGGTGAAATGATGAACAATGTCATTCTGAGCGCAGCGAAGAATCTCCCGTGCAATGACCAGATGCTTCACTTCGTTCAGCATGACAATCCCTCAAACAAACTATGACAGACTACTCCACTACATTGAAGAAAAAACTCACCTTCTTCCAATAGGTGTTCGGGTGAATCAACCTCCTCTGCATAGTCAAATGTCCAGATTACTTAATCGTCTTATCTAACACCCCTATCTGCTGCACTTTCTCTCTTTGTCGTCAGTTCCAGCATTGGCTCAGCGAACATGCTCCAGCAGTATAAATAATTGCCGGGACTCGTCGTGGCCAATGTGAGAAAACAATCATTAGGGCTAAGTGGTATGTCAATCTGTTCCGACCGCGACGGCACAGCGCCCATTTTCTTCGAGAATCGAATCCGACCATCCACCAGAACCCAGAAGTCCACCTTAATCTTGTTTGGGTCTGAGTCTCTTGCGGCATACCATGCCGCCGTCTCTGATATGCCGCACAAGGCACGAAAACGCCTAATCTCCACTTCCGGCATACAAGAGCGTATCTTACGCAGGTCAAATGTAACCCCCGTATTTGGATGCATCCCGATAGATGGATTAAGCTTTGTGCCATACACGCGGCCGTCCAGACACCCAGGATGAAGCTCCAAAGACCCCGCGCGAAACATTGCGCCATTGTCGATTGTCTCATAGCACTTGCCCAGCGTCTTCGGGCATTCCTCGAACACAATACCTGTAGAGGTAACCACTACCGTCCTTTCATTGCCATCAGGAATAAACACGCCGTCGATAAACATTAGTGACGGTATTTTTACAAAACCATTGCCAACTCCGTGTATAATTTTACGGCCCTGCGTTATTTCTCCCGTTGAGGGGTTTATACCCTGCCCCAGCACACCGGTATCTAATCCGTTGCCTCCCCCCACCATATCGGCTAAGCCCAGCCGTTTACCGGGAATACTGAAGCCCCCGCCTGCCGGCATTGTCCGCACAAACACGCACGGTCGCTCGGCTACTGTTCCCCTATCAATACGACCATTGGTGTCAACAGTAACCGCTTCTCCTTTTTCAAGTCTCTGATATTGTTTTGCAGCCCCTCCCTTCTCGCCCGACGCCAACCCCAGCGCACCATCAAAAACGTGCACCTCCGCATTGCTGCCGGTGCCGACCAAAAGTCCAAACTCAGTCCCATAGTCAACCACACTTGTCTCAGGTGTCCTCACAGTAAAGCCCCTTGCCGCCACAGGCACATTGGCCGTCATCCAGCCGCTCTCTAAAAACATCTTATTTGATGTCTGCACCTTGAAAGTGCTCGGCGCCTGTAGAATCATCTCGGCGCCTTTATCCAAAACAATACGTGCATAACCCTGTTCAAGCCGCATCAGTCGCGGTTTCAGCTTGGCACCATTCTCAATTTCAGCGCTCCACCTCGCATCCACCGAATCGACTAACGTAGCTACTGTCCTATTTGCATAGATGTATAGACCAACAGCCAGAATAACTATGGCCGTCAGCAGACAAACAGCCGCTGCCTTTGCCGTCTTGATGCCTATCCTGAGAAGCCATTCTCCCGTTTCAGTAATCCTGTCCACGACACGCGAGAAGTCCCAACCGCCGACTCGAACCTCCGTTTCTCGGCGCTGTTTATCCTCCTCCATAAGAAATGCCGCGAGATGTTGACGTGCGTATAATTCGATATGACGGATTTTCTCTTCCTCAGACATACCCGGTTCGAAGTGGAGAGTGCCGGCACTTTTATTCCTGGGGATTCTCGATTTAGGATACCCCTTTCCACCAGAAGCAGCTCCCAAGAGTTCTGAATACTCGCCAGCGTCAAACAACATATTTTTCCCGACAAAGTCAGGGGCTTTCGGCAAGACTCCCACAAGGTCCACTAAGCCGACATAAGTCGTAATAAACTCCAGGTAATATGCGCGAGCTGCACTATTGGTGGTTATCTCACGGTCGAGCAGAGCGAATTGCTCAGCCGTAATCGTGCCGTCTAAGGAACGCACTATCCATTCCGCAAAATCCGATGGAAGCCGCTCATTCTCGTTCATACAAGTCCCTCCATAGCTATTGTCTTACGAATACATCGCACCAGCGCATCGTGAATGTGGGCGATTCTTTTATACACGCTCTGTATCGACCGGCCCACCCGTTCCGCAATCGTCTTAACGGTGATTTCCTCTTCGTAACGCATCCGAATCAGCTCGTAGTCTCGCTGATTGAGCTTACGAATACACTCTCGCAGTGCCTGCATCCTGCTGTCGATTTGCTCAACAAAGTATTCTGATTCCTTTTGCAGCAGCTCTAAAGCCGCATCACTGAATTGCACGCTGCGCTGGGAATATTGCTTGCGAGCGCTAAGAATCTGATATTTGGCTACGGTGATTCCCCACGCCACAAAGCTCGTCCCCCGCGTAAAGCTCTCAAACTTCGACCACATCACCAGGACCGTCTGCTGAAACAAATCCGCTGCGTCCTGATGGTTTGGGACCATCCCCAGAATGAAGGCATAAACCCGCTTCTGGTTGGCCATCAGCAGTCGCAAAAATTCATTTGTCTTAGAATCCTCGTTCATATTGTTCTATATATAATAATATCCCCAGTCGTGACTTATTAAACCTTGATTTTGACGAAATTTTGCCATTTTCCCCGGAATTTGTATGATTCCCTCCCGTTACGACAGAATAAGGGAAAGTGTCTCATTCTGCCCTCTGTCCCCGCTGGAGCGCAGCCCGCTAATCAGTGATGGCGGGTCGTTTGGGAGAGCCGACGTTGTTTGGCAAATCTAACTGTGGTCTGTGGCTTGTATCTCGTAACCCGAGCGAAGATAAGGTTATGACCAGATTCCCCAGCCGCTGGCGGGTTTGTTCGCAGAAACTAAGGACCAGCCGTGGTAAATGACCAGACACCCCCCTCGATTGTATCTGATTCATTAACCTCATCAATACGCCAGTAGAATGTAACACCTGTGGAAAGCCGGTAGAGGTGAAACGCTGTATTGGTCTGGTTACCATAGAAAGTTAATGGAAAAGTCCTGCCGAAATAGACATTATGAGATATTGCCCCAGAACCGGCTGCCCAGCTCAACACCGGATTTATGCTAATACCTTCTGCTCCATCCGGTGGATTTGGATTACTTGCCTGTTCAGACAGTAATCTGGTCTGGAAGCTCCATATCTTCCCAACCGACGTGCCAACATCATTAACCTCATCAATACGCCAGTAGTATATTGTATATGGATACATCATCCCTGGTGAAAATGTTGTATCAGTTTGATTACCAAGGAATGTTAGTGGAAGAGTTATGCCGAAATATACATCATGCGACGTTGCCCCGGAATCGGCTGTCCAGCTCAACACCGGTGCTATGTTAACATCTTTTGCCCTATCTGCTGGGTTGGGATTACCTGCCTGCCCAGGTAGTCTGCCTGTCTGAAAAGTCCACACGTTTCCTATTGATACATCTCGAGAATTAATCTCGTCGATACGCCAGTAGTAGTTGGTCTCTTGAGACAATGGGCCTATGTTGCAGGAGGGTTGCTCTTGGTTTCCACGGAATGCAGGCGTATAACTTGTTCCGAAGTAAACAGCGTGCGACGCCGCATAAGACCCCGCTGACCATTTCAATGTGGGCAATAAAGCTACATTTGTCGCACCATCAGATGGATTTGGATCCGTCGCCTTACCGGGAGGAAGCGGTTCAAGCCAATTATCTACAATCACGTTTAAGTCGAACACATCGACGAATCTCTCAGAGCGGATACTTATGTCACAGTCAGAATTCCACCGGCCGTCTCCAGACCCACTTAACCAAGCCGACGCAAATAAGGAGAAGTCCTTAAAATCAACGAAACCGTTGCAGTCTAAGTTGCCAATATCACCCTGGGCAAACTCATACGCACCCATATCCACAATAATGGTGCCGCTACAATCGCCATCTGCAAATCTCTGGTGGCTGTCGAGGTCCCATGGTATTGGCTCGGTTATGTTCGCATCATTGTCAATATCAGTTGCATCCAGTGGAACTGATGTGTTATCACCTGCATCCACACAGGGTGATTTAAATGAAAAACGGACATTATCAAAATTATCATTTTTGCCGACATCCCAGCCATCGCCGCCATTGTTAAGAACACGCACGAAATTCGGATTATCATCGGTATTGTGATTTGGCAGGCCACCAAACGGAATATAAGTATCATTAGGGTCATCGTCTTGAATACAACTGAATTTTATACTTACATCCTCAATAAAACCTTCAACTATTTGAATTTGAGATTTCTCATTTGTTCCGCCGCCATCCTTATTGCCCCATAGGATACAATTTGTTAGAGAAAACTGAGACCAGCCGTAGCCAACAAGTCCGCCACCTTTGTCATCTGCCGTGTTTCCAGCCACTGTGCAATTTAGCAGGGTTGTATAACAATCTTGAAAGAAGGGAATTTCATAAATGGCTCCTCCATCATATCCCGCTGAATTCTTCCGGAAGGCACAGTTAGTCAAAATTGAATAGCATTCGCCTCTAAAATAAATCGCACCTCCATAACCAGTTGATTTGTTATCTGTGAATTCTGAATTGATAATCTTCGGACTGCAATACTTCTCTTCAGGTGACATTATAAAGTTATAACAGTATATTGCGCCTCCTCCCGCACCGGAGTTTTGAATAAATCTGCAATCTACGATAGATGGGCTGCTGTTATGGAGTTCCAGCGCACCGCCGCCATAATGAGCTTTATTTTGACTGAATAGGCATGAAATTATTTTTGTCTGCTCCTCCTTACCGTAGCGGATGCTTACTCCGCCACCGTAGAGAGCATAATTGTTTCTTAACTTGCAATTAGTCATCAATAATTTGCCGCCGCCGTAATTGCACAGTCCGCCTCCCCTTGAAGTAAAAAGATTGGAGCCGTTGGCGCTTCCAGAGGTTATAGTAAATCCATCTATAGAAGCACTTCCTTCTGACCAGGAGATATATATCACATTATAACTATTCTCGGCATTATTAACAAAGTTTGGCTCATCATCTGCGTTAAGGTCTCCGCTTAGAATAGTGTCATACACATCAATATTTCTTTCGTTTGGGTCTGGCTTGCCAAAGCCGGCATAGCCGCCCTTAATAGCTACACCGTTAATCAGTTCGAACGCAGCATATCGGTCACCACTGCCATTTGGGTCTGCTGAGTTGGCATCGGGCTTGTAAATACCCTGTGCGACCCGGATTTTGACCGGCTTAGGAGAAGAATTGGCATCAGCCAGGGCTTCTTGAAGGTATTTATATGCATTTGGCCAGGATGTGCCATCATTATTACCGACAGCATCGCTATCGACGTAAATGATTTGGCCAAATGCTGTGGAGACTGCCATTAGAAGGAACAAACATTTTGTTGAGAGATTACGCAGATGTGTCTTGTTGTCCATTTCTGTGCCCTTTCCAAAAAATTATGACATATTATTATCACGTCAGAAGTTACATACTTACGCCTCGAGGCCAAGTATTTTGCGAGCTGGTTTTCCTTGTGAGAAGCTAAAGCAAAAGGCGCAAGATAACAGCAATAAAACTTTCAAATTGTGAGGGCAGTGGATATGAATATTAAGGCATTAGGTTATGATGGCAAAATAAGATTATAATAATTTACTTATGCTGCCTTCACATCTTATCTTTATAAGAAGTATTTTAGCAGAAAAGCATCTGAATTTGCAAGAAAATTCTGGAAATATTTGTTTTTTGGGCTTTAATTACAGCAAACATTGTATTTGCAGATAGCACTATGGCTTATCCGTTGCGTCGAAGCTCCGCATTTTTCTGGCGGAAACTAATTAACTAATTTGTTAATCCTCTAATTCGCCAATTCTCTTTTTATTCTTTCTTTCCTCCGCTCTTTTTGGCTTCCTGCTTTTTCGCTTCAGGTTTCTTCGCCTCCGGCTTCTTTACCTCGCCCTTCTTTGCTTCAGCGGCTGAAGCTGCAGCAGTTTCCGGCGTTGCCACCACAGCTTCACCCGGCGCAGCTTCCTTAGCAGCAGCTTCTTTCGCCGCCTTTCGGCCAGCGTGGCTTTTGCGATGTGCAACCTTCGGCAGCCCCAGCACGGACTGACCTTCCAGCCATTTCTCTTCTTCTTGTAGTTTTTCAACGCGTTCCGCACGCGATAGCACGTTGCGGTGCCTTGTAAGTGCGCTTCTAATCTTCAACGAACGGTCGATTGACATTCAATTTATCTCCTATCAAACGCTAAATGTCATTCTGAGCCCTTCGCTTCGCTCGAGGATAAACTCCGCGAAGAATCTTCGATATTTTTGCTCAAATATTTTTGTTCATTACTACAATCGTCAAACCGCTTGGTAAAGGCGCTACCCCGCTTTTTTGCCGTATGCATCCTTAAAAAAGTTTGGCGCAAAAGTCTCGTAGCCCTGTGGGGCCTTGCCTTTGTATTTCGCTCCGGCCTCGATAATTTTCTGTCTTGCAGCGTATCCATCGCTGCCGGGCTTATCGAAACTGTCGTATCTATCTTTCGTAATCAAAAAATACCGCCCCCCTTGCGTAACAATTTCAGTCTCTATTCCAAACTCGGCAAAGTGCGCCTGCACTGGCACCAAATCCGCTCGGGCCTTGTATTCAACTATGACGATTATATTTTTGCCCGTCGCAGCAGCCGTGCCGGCCCCGACTTTCGTTACCGTATCCTTGCTCACAAGAGGCGATTCCACTTTTTTGGGCGGCAACTGCCCCAGCGGTTTTGGCTTGCCCACCGGTGTGCTCGGCGCTTTTGCCGGCGGATTACTGACAACTGCCTGTTTGCTCACATAAGAAAATTGTCCCAGCCGATAGGCCGCCAGAACCAGCAGTATAAATCCCAGGACAATGGCGATTACAAGCTGGTATGGCAGAGAAAATTCGATTCTGCCGGCATTAATCTGCATAAGCTTAGGTTTGCGCCACCACTGGATTGTGCTGGTTGGTGTCGGCTCAGCAGGGATTTCAGCCGCGAGCGGCTTTTCTTCAACCGCCAACCCTTCCTCAATAGCCGGTTTTTCCTCAGCGGGCAATTTCTGTTCTGCGGGCGGTGCGCCTTCGGCAGCTCTCTGCTCACGGATTTTCTCCAAGGTCCGGCCAAAGCCCGGTTTAAGGCGGGCCCTGCTCATAACCTCATAAAGAGCCATTCTGCCACGTTTAGAGCGTGCCATAGTAAAATCCGCTTAAATTCTTAAACGATACAGACACCTATTATATAGATACGAAACCAAACAGCAAGTCAATATTGTCTAAGAAATTACCCAATTTATACAATTTATATGTTGAGATTTCAATGGCAAAGTGCGGATTTTTGCGGCAGAAATGCTGTCAAAAAATTATATAATTGGACATTTGGCGAGATGAGAAAATGAAGAAAAATTGACATAAGTGCTTAAAAGATAAGTGGTTAAATCCAAAAGAGCGAAAATGAAAAAAATGACACTTTTTTGCACTTTTTGAGCGGTTTTTAACACTTTTTGACATAAACTAACCACAAATTGCACAGTTTTGCACGGAAATTTGACCACCCTCAAAATCAGGGCAAAAATGAGGGTTGAAAAGTCAAGAGATAAAATTCAAAGAATTCAAAAATATTTTAGTCATGAAGGCACAAAGACACAAAGAACAACAGATGACAGAGAACAGACAACGGAGGACAGACGAGAAACGAACCACGAATGAACACAAATGGACACAAAGACACAAAGGCATAAAGAAAAATAGTTAATTTGTTAATTAGTGAGTGGCTTCCGCCCCGCCTACGGCGGGCAAGCGCCGGCGGATAAAGCTCGATACTTCCGACTTCGCTAAAGCTACGCCGGACCCCCGCCAAAGGAGTGCGAGGGCAGGCAAGTCGGCGGACAGGCGATACTCGATTCTGGATGCTCGATACTCGATGCTGGATGCTCGTGGGGCGTGATTCGTGGCTCATGATTCGTGCCATTCGACTTTCGACATTCCTTGTTCGATATTGGATATTCCCTAC
>CAZKOQ010000075.1:0-12051 GCA_964554425.1 uncultured Pirellulales bacterium
ACAATACCATTTGGCATTTCGGCCACAGCGCGAACCTGCTGAAAATCGGCGGGCGGGTTTTCGTCTTCGACTATCCATACGGTAGCGAGGCGAACGCAGAATGGGTGCATTACATCGACCCCAACCAGTTGAAAAATGAGAAGGTCTATGTCTTTGTCTCGCACGGTCACGGCGACCACTACAACTCCGCCATCCTTACCTGGAAAAACTTTATCCCCTGCATCAAATACATCCTCTCTTCGGATTTCAAACGCTTTCCCGAGGGGGCGACTTTGATTTCGCCGGGCCAGGTCGTAGAAGTAGACGACATAAAGGTTCGGGCATACCCATCAACCGATGCAGGTGTGGCCTTTTCAATCTATGCTGACGGCAAACATATCTACTTTGCGGGCGATAACGGTTTCTGGAACTGGGAAGGAAAGAGACCGCAAGAGGATTATATCAACAAAGACTTAGCGAGCGTTGATAGAACGGTGCCTATGGATATCGCTTTCCAGGTGTGCGACCCGAAGGCCGACGGTGTTGGAGACGGTGGAGTGGGCATATTCGCCGTAACATTTCAGCCGAAATTGCTGGTGCCAATCCACCTGCGAGGCGAGTATGAATTCCTCAAAAAAATTGACGTTCAACTGAAAGAGCGTGGATTTAAGAACCGCTTCTGGATTATAAGAAAAATAAACGACACCACGACCTTCTAAAAGCGCACGTAAAGCGTGGGGATTAATGCAATTTTACTCAAACCGACCGTTTTTATTGTCATGCTGAACGAACCTGTCCTGAGCGAAGTCGAAGGAGTGAAGCATCTGGCCATCGCACGGGAGATTCTTCGCTGCGCTCAGAATGACATTGTTCATCATTTAACCTGTGACACAGCAGTAGTGCACAAAGGATTATTGTCCACCGAGGACCGATACGAGCGGTTCCTGGAGCATACGGATTTGCCTGCTTATTGCATCACGCCAGACCAGGGCCTGCTGGAGGTTTTGCCTTTCGAGATTGGCTTTGAGCGACAATAGCTCATAAGTATCAGCCTTTGAAAGAAGCTCTTCGGCCTCGCTAAGCTGCTGTTCGAGTCTTTTGCGCTGTTGGTCCGCCTGGGTTACTCTTAGCGAAAGGTCTGCGAGCTTATTGTTAAGGGAGCTTATCTTATCTCCGCCGGCGGCCTTGCTTAATTGCTCGCGCCTCTGGGCCAGCTCTATCCTGGCTCTGGCAAGCTTTTCCGCGACATCCGCAACCTCAGCAGAAGAAACGCGGCCTTCGGTCTGGAGTTTCTGAGCGATGGCACATTGCTCGGTCTGTATCTGAAGTATTCTCTTCAATTCATCGGTGACGGCGTCTTCTTTTATCTGAGTCGCCAGTTTCTCCTGTGTTTGAGCTATTTGCTCGGATATAGATTTTAACATTAGCTCTTTGGAGGCCAGCTCCATTTGCGTGGCTTCCAGTTTTTCTCTCAGGATGTCACAACGGCTTAGAATTACAGTGCGCGAAAGGTTGCGCGAACCGGCTAATTTTCTAAGCTCCTGCTGGTAATTGGCCAAGATTTGTTCAGCACGCTCGGCTTCATCTTGTGCGGTTCTCTCCTGTCTGATGAGTCTATCGACCTGCTCATCCCAGACCCTCTTGAGATTATCACGAAGGTTGGTTACAAGGGCATTCATGAATTCTTCGGCTGCGGGCCTGGCCTGGCTGTCCTTAATATCAACCTTGAGGTGAAAGAAAAATTCGTCAGCAGTGACAGGCTGTTCAGAGTCGGTTGGGGTCAGTCCTCTCGGTGCGGTGCTAAACCCATATCCACCGAAGCCGCCGCCACCGTATCCGCCACCACCGTAGACACCGTACCCACCACCATAGCCACCATAACCACCGACGCCATAACCCCCAAGGCGACCATAACCGCCGCGGGGAATTGGAACACCAGATACAGCTACTGACCCTGGAAGTGGCGGAGAGGGTTTGTAGCCAGTAGTAGGTGAGGCGATTTCCTCCTCGGCGGGTAGTTCCGGTTCGGATAAGCTCTCGGGTGAGGTGGGCGGCTCATCGGAGGGTGATTCAAAATTACCATAGTCGCCAAAACCAGGTCCGACCGGCGGCGTTTGTCCTGGAGGATATAGCGGCATCGAGACAGCCGGGGCAGAGTACAATTCCTCGATTGTAAAAAGACCAGAAGCTGCGTCTGGCGGCAGGCCAAGTGTATCACGGGCAGCTTTTCCGGCGACGCCGGAGCTATGTAACAGATACTGAATAGTATCGAAAGTGAGCGGAAGCGCTGCTGGGTGGGCGGTAACCCTTACTACACAACTTGCGGAGCGGGTGTTTGAGATTTCGGCTGGCGTCAGCGCCGCCATAGTTTTGGTTTTTGCCTGTTTTTCAGCCGACTGCGCTACTATAGCGACCAACAGCATCACAACCAACAGAGCGATTATGCGTTTTGCAGTTTCCATATCTGGTCTCCTTAACAATTGGGTTTGTTGAGTTTTTTAGTTTCGATTTCGGACAGGCGCTGACGGGCGACCTCCGCCCATTGGGTTTGCGGGAAAAGTCTTATGACCCGATTATAGGTCTGGACAGCAGAATCCGTCTGGTTCGACTGGCGATACAAACGGTCGGCCTGATAAACGAGGATAAAGGCGGTTTTGTCAACCTGTCTTTGGGTTTCTTCGATGGGGTCAGGAATACTTGCGAGAGTAGCTTCAAGTTCATTGAGTCGGCGCTGTCTGCGTTCGCTTTCGAGCACCTGCTGAACTAAATTCAAAACTGCATCGGTCTTTGCCTGGAGATTTTTTAGCTCCTGCTGCAATGAGACGATTTGCTTTTGCTCGAATGGCTTATGAGGTCTGGCCGCCTGTATCACAATTATGGACGCAAAAAAGATTATCGCAGCTATGGCGGCAGGTGCAGCTATATTCATTATAAGGCGCCTGCGCTCGGCGCGGCGGTGAATCGCCACAGGGTCAATATGCAAAGGCCGAACCTGTGCTGTCATCCGGTCGGCTTTTTGAAGCAGGTCTTTTATTTTGTCTTCTATCATTACATTTCACTCCATTAGTTCGGCCAACTGCACTTTCAGTCGATTCCTGGCGCGGTTAAGGCGAACCTGCAAGGCATTTTCCGAGATGCCGAGGATTTCACAAATCTGGTCCGTCGGAAGCTCCTGCAAGTATGTCAGGACTATCGGCTCACGATATTTAGGCGGCAATACCTTCACAGCATACCGGATGCGTAAAAATACTTCGCGATCCAACAACCTTTTGTCTGCGCCGCCGACAGCCAAAGCAACCTTGCGTGGTTTCCCAAAAAAACGCCTGAGTCGAAGCATCCGCCTGTATCGGTAACTTCGGCACTTATTTATTGTTATGGCAAAGAGCCAGGTTTTTAGCCCGCAATCGCAGCGAAATTTTTTAAGGCCGACAAAAGCAGCGAGGAACACATCCTGAACAATATCCTCGACATCGCCGGGCCAGCCGAGCAGTCGATTAGCCAGAACCGCTATATCAGCGGAGAACTCGCCGATAATCCTGTCAAAAGCGGATTCATCGCCCTGCTTGAATTGTTCAACCAGGAGCCGGTCGTCACTGGTTCTGGCCATAACTACTATATTAGACAGAGTGGAGGCGACAAACTTACAAAAAAAGGGTATTCAATGAAAAATATCAAATCAGATAAATAAAAAAGCCCGATGGGTCGGGCTTTTTGTAATCACAAGTCTTGCGCATTACCTCTCTTTTTACTACAATCCAGCGGCTTTGCGGAGTTTGACTGCATAGTCGGTTTTTTCCCAGGTGAAGTCTTGTAGGGCGGGGTTAACCCCGCCAGATTCTATTCGCCAAAATCGCATATATTTGCACTGGTTACGTTCTCAAAATCGTTGATTCTGCCGTAAAAACCTTCTTTTACGAACTGATGATAAGTTGACCAGTGCCAGTCATCGACGGATTTGACCAGGCCGTGCTTTACGGGATTATAATGGATGTAATCGATATGCCTCTGCAAATCCTTTTCGTCGCGTATCTGATGTTCCCAAAACCGTTTCTGCCAAATACAGACCTCTCCTTTATCTGCACGGGACAGAGGCACGTGCTTGAGTTTGTTCGTTCGCATATACTCTCGGCTGAATATACCCTTAATAGACGACCATCGCGTAGAAAAGTCCGCATCGTTCTCCGGCAGCTTCCACACACAATGCAAATGGTCCGGCAAAAGACAGAAAGCGATTGTCTCGAAGGGTTGCCTTACGCGTGTTCTCGAAATGGCTTGTCGCAGGCAATCTCGTGCAAGTTGTGCCTTGAATAACGTGGTCCTGCGGTATGTTACAACCGTGAAGAAGTAATAGCCCCCCTCTAATTTGGCCCGTATGTAATTTGGCATAACGGCAAATTATGTCGAATTATTTCGGCGGGGCAAGCCCCGCCCTACAATAACAAAAAGTGGCCCAACAATAATAAAGCGTAGAGTGGGGTTTACCCCACCAATTATTCTACAATCCAGCGGCTTTGCGGAGTTTGGCTGCATAATCGGTTTTCTCCCAGGTAAAATCAGGTAGATTTCGGCCGAAATGTCCGCCATAAGAGGTCTGAGCAAAGATTGGGCGAGCGAGCTTCAAGTGCGCAATCATTGCCTTGGGGGTAAGCGGGAACAACTCTCTTATTATTTTGCTAAGCCGTTTCTCGCTTATCTTTGCGGTGCCTTCGGTGCTCACCAGCACCGAAACCGGCTGGGCTACGCCGATGACGTAAGAAAGCTGAAGCTCGCAGACATCGGATAAACCGGCTGCGACGATGTTTTTGGCGATGTAACGGGCCATATAGCTTGCGGTCCTGTCAACCTTAGTGGGGTCTTTGCCGCTAAAGCAGCCGCCGCCGTGGCGGCCTCTGCCGCCGTATGTATCAACGATGATTTTTCTGCCTGTAACGCCGCAGTCGCCTTTTGGGCCGCCTATGACAAACCGGCCGGTCTCATTGATATGAAATACAATGTCCTTGTCAACCAGTCGTTTTGGCAATATAGGCATCACAACTTCATCTATGATTTGCCTCCGCAACTGCCTGTAAGTTATGTTCGGCGAGTGCTGAGCAGCCACAACAACCGTGTGTATGCGTTTGGGTTTGCCATTTTCATATTCAACAGTAACCTGGCTTTTGCCGTCGGGCCGCAGCCACGGCAGCTTTTTACTCTTGCGCATTTTTTCCAGCCGAGTGGTTATCGCATGTGCCAGTTGAATGGGCATAGGCATAAATTCCGGCGTTTCCCTGCACGCATAGCCGAACATCACTCCCTGGTCGCCTGCCCCTTGTTCCTTATGAAGGCCTGCGCCTTCGGTAACGCCCTGCGAGATGTCGGGGCTTTGCTTACCGAGCGATACCATAACAGCGCAACTGTCGCAGTCAAATCCCAGAACAGGATTGTCATATCCGATTTCCCTTATTGTCTGGCGGACAACAGTAGGAATGTCAACGTTAGCACTTGAGGTAATTTCTCCTGCAACTATAACCAGGTTATCCTTAACCATTGTTTCGCAGGCGACCCTGCTTTTGGGGTCCTGGGCGAGCATTGCATCGAGAATCGCATCGGATATATGGTCAGCCACCTTGTCGGGATGTCCCATTGTTACCGATTCGCTCGTAAAAAGGTATTTGTCTGTGTCAACATTTGGATTGCAGTAAATTGCTCTTTTTGTCATTTGGTCTTCCTTCTTAAAAGTATGTAGTTTATAGTCCGTAGTTTATATATTCTACAAGCCATCGTTGAGCGTCCAATTGTATTTTGAAAATTTGACCGAATAATTTTCCACTTCAAGAAAATCTATCTCCTGCCGGCCAATATAGTTTGTGATAAAATTCAGAACAGCGCGCGTCTCCGGCGTCTGGTCCTTAAACTTTTTATCGGTGCCGAATTTGCCGACAAACTGCCCGCCGTGCCAAGATGCCTGAAATATTGCGGACAAATTTACTCTTTTATTCTGCCTATCTATCCCGAATGCCATTGGACTTGACAGAAACTTTTTTGTCTGGCCTTCCAGCTGCAGCTTTATCTTGCTGCCATAGTATGGCTCATTCCGCAGCGGCGGACTCGACAGACTTGCATGAAAAATTGCGAAAAATACTTTCGGCTCGCCGAACTCCTTGCGGAAAAACCGCTGCTCAACCGCTGCAAGGGTAAATTCTTCATCCATCACAATAAATTTATAATCGGTCCATATCCCTTTGATGTGCCTGATGCTGTTGGGACCATATAGGGGATTAAGAAGCCGCGACCCCTCAATAGGGTAATTATCAAGAATTATCTTTAGCATCTGGATATTGTAGGCGTTAATCCAGAAGGCGATTTTTTCCTCGCCGGGCCAGCGGTTGTATTCGTTCGGGTCAAGCTTGGCAAATCTATCAAGCAGCTCTTTGAGCTCCAGTCGTTTGCGCTTCAATACCTTATAATTAACCATCCCCTTGCTATCGACATAGCTCTTGAGAATCTCAGCGTATTTCTCGTAGAAAGCCGCCTGCCACGCGCTAAGCTGCGGCTCGACATGATTTGGCTCAATACGATTCGGCTCGGTCTGCACGGGCTTGAATTCATTTGGTTCAGGTTTATTTGGCTCGGTTTTAGCCGGCTCAACCGTATTTGGCTCAACTATTTTTGGCCCAACCGTGTTCGGTTCAATTATTTTTGGCTCGACCTTGTTTGGCTCAGCCGGAACGGGAGCCGGAACATTTGGCTCAGATTCTGTGGGTTCGGCCTGCTTTGGCTCAACAGTTTCAGGTTCGACCGCATTAGGTTTTTGTATAACCGATGTAAGCTGATTTGGCTCAATTTGTGCCGGCTCAATAGGCAGAGGTTTTTTGGGTGGACATCCAGTGAGAAAAACAAATCCGGCTGCCAATATCATAATAAAAGTGATACTCTTGCCCATACTAAACAATCCAAGAAGTATTTCGGTTTCTCCACAAGGGAGGATTACCGAATTTCAAACCAATATTAGCATAAGATTTGGTTTAATAATTGCAATGATTTTAGCACCGAAGACGAATACAAAGCCCTGAATCAAAGACAAACGGCGTAATACGATATACGAAAGACGAGCCACGATTTGCGAGTCACGAATTCACCCCTTCAGGACGGCCAAAGGCAGCATACGAGCGACCGGTTTGGCCCAGCCGCACGCAACGACAATTCGCACAACTTCTTCGATGTCCTTGTAGGCAGCGGGGGCTTCCTCTTTTATTCGACGCTTGTCGCCGGCAATGAGCTTTATGCCTGCCATACTTCGCTTAAAGTCCTCATCGCTAATCAAGGCCGATGAGACAGATTTCCCTCTGCGACTTTTTCCCAGCGCCGCAGTTCGGCTCATCACCCTGCCCGCGCCGTGATTGACCGAGGACAGTGACTCTTCGGAATTGCCTGTTCCGACAAGAAGAAAACTTGCGGTGCCCATTGAGCCGGGCGTTATGATGGGCTGGCCGGTCTTTTCAAACATTGTAGCAGCCATTTGCTGCGGGCCGAAGGCACGAGTTGCGCCCTTGCGGTGGACCCAAAGCTGGCTGCCGCTATGCGCCTCAAACTTCGCTATATTATGCGCAACGTCATAAACGAGCTTCAAAGGAGTATGTCCGAACATCCGGTTAAAACACCGTCTTACAAGTAAGGCCATAATGTGCCGGTTGGTAAAGCCGAAGTTCGCTGCAGCGCCCATCGCCGCAATATAGTCTTTTCCAGCGCCGGTCTCGGTAGAAAGATAGGAGAGCATTTTTCTTCGCCCCGCCATTTCCGGCGTTGATGCGGCAATATCCATATATTGGTCGGCAATCTCGAATCCGAACCGCCGTGAGCCGGAGTGTATCATTACGACGATTTGATTTTTGAAAAGGCCGAAGGTTTTGGCCAAATCGGCGTCGAAGACTTCCTGGACGTATTGGATTTCGATAAAATGATTTCCGCCGCCCAGCGTGCCGAGCTGAGACCCGCCTTTCTGTATGGCGACATTCGGAACCGCACCAACATCGGCGCGGAGCTGGCCGTTCTCTTCAATCCTTTTGATGTCTTCAGAAAACTCTTGCCCATCAAACGCCTCCCAGGCCCGGTGCCCAATCCTTTGCACAAGGGTAGGAATGGCGGCAACACCTTTCGTAATAACAGCTTCAAGACCCGCTTTATCCAACCGCACATTCTCGTGTCCCTCGCCAAGGGGAATTTCGCGGGCAATATCGATTGCGACCTTGTCAGCGTCGATTTCGCCCTTTGAGAAAGGTGTATGGAGAAGCCGCATACCGCAGTTAATGTCATAGCCCACTGCGGCAGGCATTATGGAGTTTTGCAGCCCCAATACCGCCCCAATAGGGATGCCAAAGCCAACGTGGATGTCGGCTGTCGCAAGAACCTTCTTGGCCGATGGGATGCAGGCAGCATCATAAAGCTGATGCACCGCCTCGGACTCTAATTTTATGGAGTTCGAGGCAAATATCGTGGCATCCGTAACCATCGGGGCCGTCCGCTGTAAAAGCAGACGAAGCGGGTCCACACGAACAAGATTAGAAGACATTTCGGTCATAGCTAAATCCACCAAAGGCGGATGAAACCACCATAGACGGATAAAATCGCCGGAGGCGGATAAGTCCTTGTAATCGAAAAAACTACGTTTTGTCAACCCAAATCCGCTGTAGGCGGACAAATCCGCCACCAAACGGATTTCTAAGCGACAGGTTTATTACGCTTTTATAAGCCATCTGTTCAACTGGGCCGCGTGGAAGTTACGGTGGCTTTGCTGGGGCAAATTTCCTTGACAAAGATATGTCCTGAAGTTAAGCTAAATAAAGACCGAATATTAGGGGCGTATTTCGTATTTTGTTCGAGCTATGACGGACGTTTCATAAGATACGAACGATTGACCACGGGTGCCATTGTGCGAAATATCGCTGCGAAATCCGAGCTAAGTTATTGGTTTCTTCAAAGGTAACTATAATAATGAAGGTAAAATGGGTGGTTTTGGCTGTCCTGACGGTGTTTTTTGCCTCGCCGGCAATCTCTGGTTTTGCAGCTATCGACACACGCGCGATTGAGGCAGTGCGTAATAAAGGGGTGCTTCAGTCCTCAGATTTGTTCACCATTGATAATTTCCTTGCTGAAGCCATCCAGGAGTTGATAAAGACCAAAGATTTTAGCACTATTGCAAAGATTCGGACGCTTATTTTAAGCGTGCGGGGTCCTCAGCCCCAGTATGCCGAGCAGTTTTCTGAATCAGCCCTAAAATACATCACCGCAGCCCTTGAAAAGGCCGCACAGCTCCCCCCGGACCGTAGAATCAAGGTAATCACTAACCTTCTTATCCTAATTGACGGCCTTGAAGATTTGAAGCTGGCAGACCTTGCTCTGGCAAGAATAAAAGACAAAAACGCCATCATCCGTTACTGGGCCGTTCATTGTATAACCAATGACAGCGTTATAAAGCAGCTAAGCACCGGCGGCACGGCAAATATCAAGATTTCCCGGCTGTTCATCGACCGACTTAAAGACAAGGAGATTGTGGAAACAAGCACACCGGAGACGCTCGCTCTTATAGCGAAGTTTGCCGGTGACATAAATATCCCGCAAGCAGAGGAGATGTTGATAGCATTAGCCGATTTGCGGATAAGGAAATATGCCGGCTGGACGGTCGAATATGAGCTTCTGGATGCGACTATCTTAAATGCGCTTGCGGGTAAATTGGGCGCCAACCCAGCCGGCTCATCTAAGCCCGCCACGGGTATCCGTTTCGGGCAACTGTATTCCTTTGCAATACAAAGATATGCTAAAGGCAAAGACTTTTTGACAGAGAAGCAGAGACAGCAGTTGGCCTCGGTATTGGTGGAGGTAGAGGATAAGTGCATTGTCAAACTTCTGGGGCGCCCGCAAACTACGATAAAAAGGGCTGTTGAACGGGATGATTATGCAGCACTATTAGAAGAAAACAATCGGCTGCTCGGCGGCGCAACAAAGGCGGGCGAATTGCCTACAAAGCTGGGCTTCGATTACGGCACCGCCAGTGATGGCCGCAAGCGCACAGGGCCGCCGTCCTTGCCAGAGCCGCTCAAAAAGCCCAAACCATCTGGTCCGCCCAGGTAGAATATCCTGGCTCGTATTTCGTATCGCGTCGTTCTTCGTGCATCTTGATGCTTGCGTCCTGAGTCCCAATTCTGTATTCTGAATTCCGATATGACCCACAGAAAAAGACTCTTGGCTGTTATCATAATATTAGCAGTCGTATCGGATAATGTCCCTGCTCAAAACTCTGAGCACAATGAAATGGTCCTCCACCACGTGCTTCACACCAAAATAAAGGGGCTCGACCCGGGTTGTATGCAGGATGTCTATTCAAAAATGGTAGCCAGCCAGATTTTTGAAACTCTCTATGATTATCATTTCCTCAAACGCCCATACGAGCTTGTGCCCCTACTTGCCGAAGATATGCCCCAAGTAAGCGCAGACCGGCTCGTCTATGCCATAAAAATTAAAAAAGGCGTTCGCTTCCAGAACGATACCTGCTTTTCAAACAGCAAAGGCAGAGAGCTGAAAGCCCGGGATTTTGTTTTTTCCATCAAAAGGATAGCAAATATCAAGTATCTAAGCCCAAGCTGGCCGCTTTTTGACGACAGAATTGTTGGACTTGACGAGTTTCGCGAATATACAAAAGGGTGCAAAAGCGAATTCGATGTCGATTACTCGTATCAGGTTGAGGGATTGTCAACACCTGATGACCACACAATTGTTATCAAGCTAAAAAAACCCTGGCCCCAACTGCTTGCTGCGGCTCTGGCAGATATATCAACTGCGCCTGTCGCCAAAGAAGCCATCGATTATTACGGCAAGGACATCATTAATCATCCTGTGGGCACCGGCCCATACAAGCTAAATGTATGGCGGCGCGACAGCTACATTGAGCTTGTCCGCAATCCCACTTTTCGCGGCGAACTGTATCCGGCCGAAGGCGAAGCGTCGGACCAGGAGGCCGGCTATCTGGACGACGCCGGCAAAACCAATAGCTTTCTGAAATGAACACGCAGGAGGTTCGTACTTCGATGGAGTCAATTGTAATAATTCTCGGCGTGCTATATAATGGTGCAAAGCAAACTAATGTTTAGAGATACTGATTATTAAAGGAGCGCTGTCTTTTCTGGTTTTTGATGAATGGCCATCACTCGCGAATGGAGCACAAGAGGAGTGTTAAGCAAAGATACTGATATCTGTAGGGATAATGTGAATACGGCATTCGAGGTGTTTGCCGAGCACAGCAATTTTATTCGAGCGGTGATTGGCTCCCGGATCAAAAATCAGGCTCAGGCAGATGATATGTTCCAGAATTTCTTTCTTTCGCTTGTTCACAAGCCGGTACCAGAAGGCGTCAGGGACGTAAAAAGCTATCTCTACAAAGCCATAATCAATGATATTGTTGACGCAGCCCGCAAGGTGGAACGGTATCAGGCTTTAGTTCACAGATATAGTGAGCAGCCTGTTTTTTCTATCAATACAATTAGTCCGGAAAACGCCTTTAATATAAAAGAAGAAACTGATAAGGTCTTCGAGCTAATTAAGGGGCGATTACGGAAAAGTGAGCTTCGAGCGGTTACTTTGCGATACTGCAACTCCATGGATACTAATGAAGTTGCGGCAAGAATGGGTGTAAAGAATGGAACTGTTAGAAGGTATATATCCGTAGGGTTAGCGAAAGTTCGTAAGTTCTTAACTGTCGAATCGAGGAAATAAAAATGGTTGTTGGTAATCCTATTCCGGTGTGTGAAGAGGCTGAGTTATACTACTATGATTTTATTCTTGGAGAGGGGCACGAGCTAATCCCAGAGCATATTGTTCAACATATCAATCAATGCCAAAAGTGCCAGGAGCAGCTTAGTGAGCTAAAAGTTGCCCTTTCGCAGGCTGATAGTATAGATACGGAGCAAAACAGGGCTAACTCTGCCAAAGCCACAATGCTGAAACTTCACTTTGCCTACATTGGCAAGCCAGTAACTTGCCAGACAGTAAAACCTTTTCTTCCTACCCTATTGGACCCTGTCTTGGCGATTAGAATACCGA
>CAZKOQ010000076.1:0-5433 GCA_964554425.1 uncultured Pirellulales bacterium
GCCCCACACGGGCGTTGCGTAGATCGTCGCGCCTATGTCTTTGCTCAACCAAAGCTGCTTACCGGTTTTCGGGTCGTAGGCAGCAAGACGGTAAGGGAAAGCCATGACGAGTTCGTCGTGACCGTCGGCCTTGACAATGATAGGCGTGCTCCACGTGCCGCTGGGGTTTCCTCTCTCTTGGGGTCCCCTCGGTCCTCCTGGACCACTGGGACCACTAGGGCCACCTGGACCGCCAAAGTCTGGTTGAGGCAGCACGACATTCAAACCATCCCGGAGCTTCTCTTCAGTTAGAATCCCGCCTTTGTCGGAATCCCATTGCTCATACCATTTCTTAAAGGTGCTTTTCAGTTCGGCACGGGTCAGAGAGCTGTTTTTGTCGGCGTCTGCGATGCCGAAGATGGCCGGCCCCACAAACCCGGCGGGACCGAACCTGGGTCCGCCCTCGGGCCGCGATCCACCTCCACCCGGCCCTCCACCGGGAGGACCGAACCCCTCAGGCGGCGGAAGCACGTCGTTGAGTTTCTCTGTAAATTGCTCTTGGCTCAGCTTTCCCGTCTTGTTCGAGTCCATCTTGTCGAACCAGGCGTCTGCCAAGCCAGCAAACTCCTCCTTCGTGAGCTTCTGGTCGCCATCCTTATCGGCCTGGGAGAACATCTGCGGCGCCAGGAACATCCCCGGTCCAAAACCGCCGGGGCCTCCGGGCGGCTGTTGCTCGCTAAGGTCAAACTTGGGCGGCTCGACCTCCCACACCGTCTCCCCCGTGCGCTTGTTCACCGCAAGCAGCCGGGCCTTCTCGTCCGGTCCAAAGAACAGGATGCACAGGTCCCCATAAAGAATCGGCGACGAGGCGTTGCCGAACATGTGGCTAATCTTGCCAAGGTCCCGATGCCAAATCTCCTTGCCGCCGAAGTCGTAACAGTACAGTCCCGCCGAGCCGAACGACGCGACCACCCGCTCGCCGTCCGTAACGGGCGTCGCGGAGCAATAGGGATTGTTCTGTTGTTGTGTCGGCTCCTTTTCGCTGTAAGCCACCCCGGATTGCCAGAGCAGCTTGGGGCCGGCACGGTCGAAGCACATCACCGTGCGGTGAAGCCCGCCGTCTATCGCCTGTGTGACGAACACGCGATCGCCCCAGACGATGGGCGAGGAGTTGCAGGGGCCGGGTAGTTGCACGTGCCATCGCACATTCTCCGTCGTGCTCCATTTCAGCGGGAGGTTCTTCTCCGAGGACACACCGCTTCCTTCCGGCCCGCGCCAGCCCGGCCAGTTTCCAGACGGCGTTGAGAACACCGTTGCAGCCATAAGCAATACGGTGAGACAACACACGACTGGCTCGTTCTTTCTCATTCTTAATCTGTCTTTTATTTTGGTTGAATAAAATATTCGCATAAATAATCCTCCAAACTCTTTTATCTGTGATTTCCCATATTAAAAGGTTAACTACACAGCCAAGCCTTCTAATTCCTCAATAATGTCAAAATCTTCCTATGATTACAATGAACTGACGTATTTTTTTACGAATTTTATTGCCGAATCCGCTAAAATCCAAAATATTTGCCTTAAAAATACTGTTAAAGTGTGATTTTTTACAGACCTCAACCATCCTCGTAAAAAAGTCAGGTTTCTTTTTCCGTGCTTTCCTCCGCCAAGGCGGACAAAAGCCGGCTGGCGGTTTCGTCAGATAACTCGCCTCGGCACACGCTCTCGCCGGATTCACATTCCGTTAATCCAGACTCATCTCTGGAAGCTCCACCCGGTCGCTCCTCCGCCACTCCTCAAATCGCTGCCGACCCCGCTCCATAGCCGCCTGCCTCTCCTCATCGGACATATTCTCCCAGCGTTCTCGCATAGCACTCATTCTATCCATCTCGGCCTGTCTTTGCTCCTCGGACATATTCTGCCACCTTTCCCTGGCCAGCCGGAAACCTTCCTGCAACCTGGCCATTTCCTCTTCGGTCAGGTTGAGGTCCGCCCACATCTGCCACCAGTTTCCCGGCCTGCCGGCCATCGAAGGTCTTTCCTGCACAGGTTCACTCTTCGGCGCCTCATTACTATCTTTCGGGGTGGTCTTTTCCGGCTCGGCCTGTATCTGTTTAACCTGCTCTGCTGACTCTACGTTCGGCTCTTGGACGACCTCAACCGGAGGCGCCACTTGTTGAGTGTTTGGCTCGCTTTGCTTTGCTGACGGATTGTCCTGCTGTTGCGGTTCGCCTGTGGCTCGCCATTCGCGAAACTCCTTGATACCCAGGCCCAGCCCATACGCCGCAACAAGCACCACAATCGAGCCGACTACCCACGGGATTAGATTTGTCTTTTTCTTTTCCATTGTTGTTATCCTAAAACGGGATTTTTAACTTGATTAAAATCGTCTAATCTTCCAAGCGTCGATTCCAGCAGAATAACAAATTTGTCGTTAAAATTCAACCCTTCTGACAGCTTTTTCAACTGAAGGAATAACAAAGGAGCAAATTTTCCAGAACCATTTTCTTCGTCAAAAAGTCAAGTTTCTTTTTCTGTGCTCTCTTCTGCCAGGGCGGAAAGCAGCCGGCTGGCGGTCTGCTCTGAAAGCCCACTCGGTAAGACGCCGGCGGTTGGCTGTTCGTGGTCTTGCGTCTTGAGTCCTGCGTCTTGAGTCTTGAGTCTGAAGGCAGAACTGATAATATCCAGGCAGGCCTTGCGTGCGGTCTCCTCTTTGGAGCTATCCATAAGAGAAACCAGCTTCGCAGCAGCCAGCGGCGCATAGCGGGCAATCAGAAGTGCGCTCTGACGAAAAGAGCTTTCAATCAGCCGCTCCAGCTCATCGGCAAAATTCTCGTCTGTCAGCCAGCGGTTGTAGAGCTGCCGCGAGACCTTGTATTTGTCTAAGATGGCCTGCTCATCGAGCTCGCTGCGAAAAAGCTCATCAATGACGGCCAGTTGGCGCTTGGTTAGTCCGCCACACGGATGGCGGATAAATTTTATTTTTTTGTTCATAGTTATCTTATTTCATAGTTCGTTGTTCGTAGTTCGTTGAAACGACCGGCGACTAATGACTCATTTTGCCATCCAACAGCCCTGTTGCCTTTGGCGGGTAGCCAAGCTCTTTTCTCAGCAGGGTCATAAAGAGAGCTGCGGGGTTTCTGCCAGTGCGGGCCTCCTTTGCGTAGTCAAGGGCGCATCCGAAGACGTCGTTTGTGAATCGGCCTTTTGCGACGCCCTCTTGCAGCCACTTAGTGACATTGTGAAAGCAGGTTCGGTCGGACTGGCTGCGAGGCCTGATTATCTGCACAAGGGCCTCGTTGAAGTGCAGCGCCTGGATTTGCCCATTTGCAGCGGTGCGGGCCGCATCCGTTGTTAATGCCGGTCGAACCGAGGTCGAAGAAGAAAGAGAGTGATTGACCGTATTCGAATTCGTATTCGTGATATCTTTTTCTTCTCTTTCGACTTCGCTTCGCTTTTCGTTACCTTTCCTTGGTTGCAACGCCGTTCCAACGTCCGTTGCAACGGTCGTTAGGCGTTTTCTCGCGGACGCAAGTCCTGCCTTTCGCTGGCTTTGCAGCAAATATTTTGCTCTTTTTAGTTCTTTTGATACATGTTTATGTTTAATCACGCCGTTGCGTGTCTGAAACTTTTTTTCAACGCTTTGCCATACCTTTTCAAAGTCGGCGCAGTTGCACAGCCGCGCCAGTGTCGGCGGGTCGAATTCGCATCTGCCTTCGTTGCAGTATAGATAAAAAAGGATAGTGCAATAGACGCCGCGCTCCTGAGCCGACATCCTGGTAAAGTCCAGGTCGGTCAGGAACGATTCGCTTTCAAGCTGGACGTATTGGATTTTCATAGTTCATAGTTGGTTAATTGCTTAATTAGTTAATTGGTAAATTTACCACTCACCACTAATGCTGTGTCACAGGTTAAATGATGAACAATGTCATTCTGAGTCCTTCGCTTCGCTCGAGGATAAACTCCACGAAGAATCTTCTATGCGATGGCCAGATGCTTCACTTCGTTCAGCATGACAATCCACCAAATAAACTGTGACAGACTACTAACGACGTTTTTCAAATTCCGCCTTAAAGAACTGTCTGATTTCATCGCAGGTTCTTGCGGCCAAAAAACTCTGGGCGATTGCAGTAAGGGCCGCTGCTTTCCTTTCGGCCCTGGTCGGACAATCAGTTAAGGATTTCTCGGCGAGCGACAGGGCTTCTTCGACAATCTTTTTTTGGCCTCCGCTAACAAAGAAGACCATCGGCTCGACAAAATCTATCGGCGGCGGCACAGGAGATGTAGGAAGTTTTAGAGTTGTCAGCTTCTCAATTTGTTTTGCGGTCTGAGGCAGAAATTTAGCAAGCGAACCTGCTGCAAGTTTTTTGTTGAGCCGATGCAATAGCGACAGCTTTTTCTCAAGGATGTCTTTGCCGACGAGGCGATTGAGAGTCGCAAGTAAAAGGTGAGTTTCACTATCGTCAATATCCCATATTACGGCGTTTGCGGTTTTGCAGCCCAGTTTCTTTAGCGCCTGCCGGCGGTGCTGGCCGTTGATTATCTGATAGAACCCATCTTTTTTTGGGTGCGGACGCACAACAAGCGGCTCATACCGGCCTGTCCTTTCGATATTGCGAACCAGCTTGTCGAAACTGGCCTTGCTCATCCTGTTCGGGTTGGCAGGATGCGGAAGCAGTTTTTCAATTGCAATCGGTTTTATCTGGCTTGTCATATTGTTGTCGGCTTCAATCCGCCTCCGGTGGGGTTAAACCAGATATAATAAATCGGCCTTTCGGTGAGCTTTGACAGGATAAACCTTGTCCGCTCAAGACCTGGTGACATATCGCGGCGTTTGCCATAGCTTTGCAGAAAATTGATTATGCATTTTTCGATAAAATCCTTCGCGGGCCAGCGTAAGGCAGCTAGTTTTTTCTGCACAGAAGCGGCGTCGAGAAGCTCGCCTTGCTCAATACCTACGGCGCTGAGGGCCTCAATGAGCGTGACGCAGCGTTCGGGCAGCCCAGCGGCATAGGGCGTCATACCTGCCTTTTCAAAGAAGGGGTTGGCTATTCCCATCACTGCCAGGGCCTCGATGATGGGGACATTCATTTGCGGCATCGTTTCGCAGACTAAGCGAGTCGCCAGACCCAGTCCGCGCAGTCGCTCGTCAATAATGACCCTGTTGATTGTGCGGATGTTTTTGTTGATGAGGTCAAGCTGTGTGGACCTGTCCAGCCCCGCAAATAGCCCGCCGGTTGCGACATTTCGCAACTGGAGTCCCGCTGTCGGCATTCTATAGACGATGACGCCGAGCGGCTCGGCTTTATGTAAGCCCGGCAAGAATGCACAGGGCTTTAATGTGAAAATCGCCGCGAACGGCCCGATTCTATTGTCGCGGTAGTGATAATGGGCGAGCCGACTGTAATCATCGAGCGTGCCGGGGACGACCTGCAATTTTTTTGTAATGCTGCA
>CAZKOQ010000076.1:5533-11780 GCA_964554425.1 uncultured Pirellulales bacterium
ATCACCTGCGTCGGCCCTGAAAGCTCCTTTACAACAAGCACATCGGGCGCAAGGTCAAGCAGTATATCCTCGTGGCTGGAGGCGAGGATGAAAATCGTTCCTGTCTTTTTTGCAAACTTGTGAATGTTATATGAAATCGCGGCGGCGGATATTCGGTCGAGATTTGAGCAGAACTCATCGGCAAAGACAAATTTCTTTTTCGCCGACAGCGCCATTGCCAGACGGAAGCGGTATTTCTGGCCGTCGCTCAAGTTTGCCGGCTGATTGAGGATACAGAAACAATCGCTCAAGCCCGCAACACTAAGCAGTCGAAGAGCCGTTATCAAATCGCCGTCGATGCAGTCGATAACTGTTTTCTTTTGCGGAAGCTCTATTTGAGTCAGGTTTATTCTATCCGATTCAGGAACGGCTTTTTCCAACTCTCTCAAGAGGACGCTTTTGCCTGCTCCTGATGGTCCTGTGAAAAATACGATGTTACCATTGTCGATGTCCATTTGACAGTTGTGGCGGACAGCTCTTTGGGCCATTTTATCTGTTGTCAGTCCGAACATTCTCATAATGCCTGCGACCGGTTTGGTAACCTGTCCGTTCCAGATGAATTCTTTTGAAATCGTGTATGTTTCCATTGTTTTGTCGCTCGTTTTTCGTATTTTGTCCGACCCTGCGTAAAACGCCGGGCTAAATACTAAACGCTATACGCTATTGTGCATTCTTTCTCCTGCGTTCCATTTTCTCGATTATTAGGATATTATTTATCCTTTTAATGGTTTTTCGAATGCGATAGTAGGTGTATTTCATATTTTCTGCGATTTTCCTCATCGACAGCCCTAAAAGAAAATAGTTTTTTGCGATGTCCAACTCGGTTTCGGTAAATTTATCCTTGTTCCTCAAAAAGGCGATATACCGGCCATCGACCAATCTTGCGGATAGTGTCCGTATCCTGCGGGCTATTTTTGCTTCAGAGGCACCGGCCAGTTTTGCCAATTGACTGAAATTTGCGCCCTTTTCAAGATACATTTTCATAAGGACTTTGTCCCTCCCTGTAAGCAGGTCAATCCTGCTTTGCAGCAAATCAGCTATGTGTTGTTGCTGGTCCTGGCTTTTACAGCACTGCGGCAATATGACATCATGCGCTTCTTTCATACCCTGGTTACACTGAACAGGTAGAGCAACTTCTATTAATTAAAAAATACCGACAACATTTATGGGTTGTAAAAAAAAATAAGCGACTCAAATAGTTAATTAGATATATACCTAAATTATATGTAATGTTAGGTATATAATAAACTTTGTCAAGTATTTTATTTGATTTTTTACAAAATTTTTATAATGTATTGTTGATATTGAACTTGTGAAATGTTTTTTTTGGCTTTTTAAGCTGGTAATTGCTGGAAAATACAGTAGATTCGCAAGAAAGATGACATATTGGTAAAAATCAGGAGGTAATAATTATGGTTGTAGAAGACCAAAAAAAACCAAGCATATTGAAGGCAGGATGGCTAATCACCGTGGTTTTGAGTGTTTTGGCCCTGTTTGGTGGTATCAAACTTGTATTGGCGGAAGAAAAATCGGCCCCCCCTCCTAAGAAAACAGAGCCGCAGCTTCCGCCGGGCGTGAAAGTAATCCGCGACATAGAGTATATAACAGGCGGGCACGAAAGAAATAAGTTAGATTTGTATCTGCCGGAGAAAATAGATTCCGGAGGAAAAAAATCAAATAAATTGCCTTTGATTATCTGGGTTCACGGCGGAGCATGGATGGGCGGGGACAAGCGAGGTTGCCCTGCGGTGCGGTTTGTGCAGTATAGCTACGCGGCAGCAAGCGTCAACTATCGGCTCAGCCAGCACGCCATTTTCCCTGCGCAGATTGAGGACTGCAAGGCGGCGGTTCGGTTTCTACGGGCAAATGCGGATAAATACAATCTGGATACAAAGCGGTTCGGTGCATGGGGGGCGTCGGCCGGCGGACATCTTGTGGCGCTATTGGGCACGACTGGCGATGTGAATGACTTTGAAAAGGGGGAGAATCTCAAGGTTTCAAGCAGGGTTCAGGCGGTCTGCGATTATTTTGGGCCGACCGATTTTTCGAGAATCGCCGATTTTCCCAGCACAATGAATCACACAGCAGCCGATTCACCGGAGGCAAAGCTAATCGGCGGGCCGATATTGGAAAATAAAGAGCAATGCAAAAAAGCAAACCCGATTACTTATGTTAGTAAGGACGACCCGCCGTTTTTAATCATCCACGGTGATGCCGACCCGCTTGTGCCACACAATCAGAGCGAGCTACTTTATGAGGCGCTTCAAAAGCAAAAAATAGAGGCAAAGCTGCACATCGTCAAGGGTGGCGGGCACGGTTTCAAGGACCCGGCCATTGAAAAAATGGTTGAGGAGTTCCTTGCCAAGCATCTGAAAAAACCGTGAATCATTGCATGTGGCGAGTGGTAAGCAGCGACTTGCCGGGATTTATCCGATTGAGATTGCTTCGGTCGCTACGCTCCCTCGCAATGATAATAAAACGCCTAAATGTCGCCCCTCACAATGACAAGAATAAGTGGGAAAAAGATTGCAATTTTTTCGCCTTTGTGGCAGTATTGTCAAGTAAAGATTTGTCGTTTGAATATCATAGCGATTCTGCTCTAAATTCTTCATTCTTAATTCTCAATTCTGTAATAAAGATTTTTCTTTTGGCGGATAGTTGGTATAATAGCCGGCGAAAGGAGTCTTGCGGCGATGATGCCAGAAAGGATTCCGAAGGTCGTAGTGGTCGGTGGCACTTATGTCGATATGGCGATAAGGTGCCGGCAAATTCCCTCCGCGGGACAGGCGGTTGTAGGGACTGCGCTCTCATATACGGCTACCGGTCCCGGGCCGAACCAGGCGGCACAGGCAGCGCTTTGCGGCTGCGATGTATATCTTATCAGCAAGGTCGGCGGCGACGCATTTGCACAAATGGCCAAAAAGAGCTTGGCGGAGCTCGATGTCAATACCGAATACGTCTTCACTGCACCGGCCAAGAATACGGGGGTTGTGGTAACATTGGTTAACGCCAAGGGCGAGAATGCCATCTGCTCATACACCGGCGCCAATAGCGCTCTGGGGGGGCAGGATATTGCGGCGGCTGAACAGGCAATTTCGGAGGCGGATGTGTGTCTGATTCACGGCGCTTTGCCGGAGGATGCGATAGTAAGCGCAATCCGCTGTGCGCAGGTGCACGGCGCGAAAGTGATTCTCAATCCCGCCAAGCCGATAAAAGCAGCCCCATCCCGCAGCGAGGAGCAGGAGAAAAAAGGCGGTGAGCTGCCGGCAGAGTATTTTATGGCTAATATCTTGATACCCAACCTTTATGAAGCGGCGGACATCGCCGAGCAAGAGCAGGCGAGCATCCATACAGCCAAATTGATTGGGTCGGAGCTTGTGGCGCGAGGGGTGGGGGCGGCGGTGATAACGATGGGCAAGCGCGGGTGTATGGTTGTCGATAGAAACGGAGCCGACCATATTGCCACTTTTGAGGTTGAGCTTGTGGACCAGACCGGAAGAGGCGATGCGTTTGCGGGAGCGTTGGCGGCGTGCTACGCGACCAAAAGCGACATCCGTGAGGCGGCAAGATTCGCATCGGCGGCGGGGGCACTTGCGTGCACGAAGTTCGGGTCGATTGAGGCCCTGCCTACGAAGAATGAGATTATTCAGCTCCTTCAGAGGGAAGATTATGGTCGCGGTTCGTAAATCTCCTAACCCGGCGTAAAACGCCGGGCTAAATACCAACGACTATCGACCAATAAACCGTTTTACCGCGTCATTTCATTTGGAATCCAAAAGCAGATATTGCGGACTTTGTGAGACGGTTAATTTCAGACCTTGCTCTTTCCAGGAGATTTCTTTTTTGTTACCGAGCATATCAATAAGCGTCCCCCGGCCTGCTTTCATCGGCAGCGTCAAGTCGTGTTCCTTGTCGGTTGTCCAGAGTGCGAGGGCCTCGATGTTATCTTTTTTCAAGAGGCAGCCAAAGTCCTTATCAGGGCCCAAATAGAGGCATCTTTCAAAGGAGAAGCCGGCGAGGGTTGTTGAGAGGGTCTTTGCGGCCAGGTAGGCACATTTGGGCGTAAGGTCTCTTTGTACCGCGCCGAAGTTGTGCTCTCTTTCGTTTGGGTCGGGGCCATCATTCTTCCAATCATACCATATATTGACAGGGACATTCTGGCGGAGATTTATCAGGAACATCCTGGCCAAATATTGTCCCTGCTTTTCTTCGGACAGGCGTGCCTTATCCCAGTTGACATTTGAGTAGCCCCATTCGCCAGAGATGATAGGGATTGTCTTTCCTTTCTGGGCGTATCGGGCGATTAGTTCGCGGAGTTTTATATAGTCGTTGATGACCGTTTCGGGATTCTGTGGGCGGTAAGGATGGACTGTCAGAGCGTCAATATGGTTTAGCAAGCCCTTCTTGAAGCAGGCCTCGAGCCAGTCAAAGGGAATCGTGGAGGTGGCCGGCGCGACGACCAGGGCGTTAGGGTCTGCTTTTTTGATAGCCGGTGCGGCTGCCTCGACTAATTTGCAATAGTCATCGACGCCGGGCTGGGGCTGCCAGAACTGTTTTATGTTCGGCTCGTTCCAGATTTCCCAGAGGATATTTTTGCCTGCGTATCTTTTAGCGGCGGCTTCGGCGAAGGCGGCAAAGGCAGCGCGGCCGGTATCCGTGCGGACGGATTGTTCGGATTCATAAAGCCGGTTGCTGTAGTCCAGAATATAGAGGATTCGAATGCCGCGTTTGATGCAGCCGGCGGTTAAGCCGTCGTAGCCGGTTTGCTCGAAGTTATAGACGCCTTTTTCTCGTTCGATACCCGACCAGGTGAGGTCCATACGGATAAATCTAAAGCCGCCATCACGGATTAAGTCGAGGTCTTTTGGCTCGCCTGTGAAGTGGATATTGACGCCGAAACCGTCGGGGATTTTTAGCATCGGCAGGGATGCTGCGGCAGCATTTGCAAAGGCAAAAGTTAAAAGGAAAAAGGAAAAAGAAAAAAGTTTAAGAACGGTTCGATGGTTAGTTGTTCTATTCATTTTTAGCTCCTTAATTTTTCATTTATCAAAGATATTGTTGTTTTGGTAATCAGTTGTTTCTTCTCAATCCTGAGATAATCGGGACACCTAAGACGAGCAGCAAAAGCGTGGCTGGTTCAGGAATAAGAACGATTCTGCCAGATTCGTAGACCCCAAACCGGATATTAATTGGTTCTCCATTAGGAAAGGTGCCGGTAAGAAGACCCGAGCCTGTAAGAGTCCCGTAAGGATAGTTGAACCCGCTGCCGTAGATAATTATCTGACTGTTGCCCCAGGCACTCAAATCGCCATAGAGTATCGACCCGCCGGAAATGTACACCTCACTGAAGTCAAAGGCACGCAATAACCAGTCTATCGACCCGCCGGAAATGTTTACCTGACTGTTACCCCAGGCATTCAAATCCCTGCCTATCGACCCACCGGAGATGTTCGCTTGGCTGTAGTCGCGGACATCCAACTCCCGGCCTATCGACCCGCTGGAGATGCTTACCTGACTGTTGTTATAGGCAATCAAATACCAGTCTATCGACCCGCCGGAGATGTTTACCCGACTGCTGTTAAAGACATCCAATTGGTTTTTTATCCCACCGCCTATCACTAAATTAAGTGTAGTTGGTTTGCTTAATTGACTATTTTGAACCCACACATCGTCTCTAATCACCCAATTGACTGTGTGTGTCCCGCCATCGGCGAACACGACTGTCGCCTGTGCCTTCTGCAGACTGATGCAGAAAAACATAGCGACTAAAATCGCTGATACAAATAAATGGTTTTTAGTCATTTTTTCTCCTCCTCAAAAAACGCGCTTTTCTCAACGAATTTCTCATCTTAAGAACATACCTACGCAACCATACCATCCGATTCAACTATAATACCATAATATTGCTCAAATTGCAACACTTTTGCTGGTGTTTTGTCAGAGAGGAGATTGCTTCGGTCGTCCCGATAAATCGGGACTCCCTCGCAATGACATTTTACTGTCATTGCGAGGCCTGTCGTTTGTGCCGAAGCAAACTGGCCGCTTCTTTCTGTCATGTTGAGCCCCCGTGCTTTCTTGCGAAAGCAAGAACGGGGGCGAAACATCCGGCTATAGAAGTAAATGTCACCGCTTGCCAGATTCTTCACTCCGCTTCGCTCCGTTCAGAATGACAAAGGGCTGCGCCTCAGTCCGACAGGACTCCACAGGA